>NZ_JBHVDM010000068.1:0-38606 GCF_042802775.1 Nocardia sp. NPDC057455
GTTGTGGATGCTGCTCGCCGGGTGCTGGAACGAGCCGGCGCCCGCGTGCGGTACGCGGGCTCCGGCTCGATGCTGTCACTCGGATGGTTCGTGATCATCCCTCGGGTGATGGCGGCGGGGCTGCGCTCTCGGCTGGTGTGGCGGCCGCGGGTGCCGGACTGTGGTGTGTGTCCGCTGCGGACGGACCGATCGAGGCGGGTGTTCCGGTCTTTGCCGGGGACTGGGCGAGCGGGGTCGGTGTTGCAGGAGCCGGGTTGAGCTGCGGTGCGGGGACGACTGCGGGCGCAGCACCGTCCTGGACCACAGGACCGTCCTGGACCACAGGACCGTCCTGGACCACGGCACCGTCCTGGACCGGAGCGCCTGCCGTAGCCGGAACAGCCGGAGCGGGGGCGCCGCTCGGGACCGGGGTGCTCGCCGGAGTGGGGGCGCCGCTCGGGGCCGGAGCGCTAGCCGGAGCGGGGGTGCTGTCCCGGACCGGTGGAGCTGCCGGGGCATCGGGCGGAATCGGTGCGCTCACCTGGGCCGCGGCCGGGTTCCGGCGCATTTCCTCTCGATAGGTGTCGTTGTACGTCTTCCACACCGTCGTGACGATGCCGGTGAGCTGGTTGAGGATCAGCGAGCCGTGTTCGAAGTCGGCGCGCAGGCCGTCCGGGACGGGGTAGGCGTTGTGCAGCGGGAGGCCGAGGACACCCGTGTCGGCGCCGAGTTGCAGGAAGCGGTCCAGGACGGTGCCGAGCACCTCGACGACCTGTCCGTCCGCCGCGGTGTAGACGTAACCGTTGGAGAATTTCGCGTATTGCCGGCCCTGGGCGGCGGGCAGCACGTCCGAGCGGACGGCGCCGAGCGGGCCGTTCGGTCCACCGGACTGCGACCAGTGCCTGGCGATGATGTTGTCCTGCACCATGTTCAGCAGCTTGGTGGTCAGCGCGGCAAGGGCTGCCACATCGGATTCACCGGATGCGGGGGGCGGGCTGTCCTGCCCGCCGGGCGCACCCGGAGCACCGGCGGCGATGTCGCGGATCCTGTTCATCATCGCGTACGCGGCGTCACCGGGGCAGGTGGTGTTGCCGACGTCGCGGTGCGCGAAGACGACCGGCAACTGAACCGACTCGCCTTGGGCATACGGGGTGTAGGAGGTCCCCTCGGAGATCATCGTGGTGTTGCCTCTGGGATCGAGTCCGGCGACCTTGGCGCGCCAGCCCACGAAAGCGCCGACCGCCTCGATCGCCGCCTCCGACGGTTGCTCGGATTCGTAATTGCCCATCAGCGCGACGCCGGAGGTGTTCTCGTTGAATCCACCCGCGTGCGCGCCCTGCACCGGCCGGTCCAAGCCGCCGAAGCGGCCCTCGAAGACCTGGCCGTACTTGTCGACCAACGCGTTGTAGCCGATGTCGCACCAGCCCAACGTTTTCGCGTGATAGGTGTAGATCGCGCGGACGATTCCGGCCGACTCGGACTTGCTGTAGTCGTTGCGGCCCGCGGTGTGATGCACCGTGACGCCGCCGAGGCCGTCGTCGTAGGTCGGCTCGTCGCAGCGGATGGATTCGTCGGCGCCCCACTGGGCGCGGGTGATCACGCTCGGTCCGCCGCCGGGCAGCGCCGCGGCGACGCTGTGCAGTGATCCGTCGGCGGCGCCGTGACCGGGATCGATGAGCACGGCGGTCAGGTCGGCGGCCTGCTGGGCCGGATCGCCGGAACGCGGGGCGGGTTGCCGAGCCGGGGCGCCCGGGTTCGGCTGCGCCGTGTCGTCCGCGATGGGCGCGGGCTGTGCCACCGGCTGGATCGGGCCTGCCGCCGCCTGCTTGCGCGTGACCAGGAGTTGCACCGAGTTCGTGTTGCCGACGTAGATCGGCTCGGTGCCGTCGGTCGCACCCGGGCCGGAGCGGTCGGTGCGGTGGGTGTCGACCGGTTCGGTGTCGTACCAGGGCCCCCACGTGCCGTCGGGCTGCCGAGCCCGGATCGTGGCCGTGGTGTCCGCCAACTGTCGGGCGGTGAGTGCGACCATGCTGAACGGGGTGTCGCTGGAGAGTTCTTTGACCTGTGCTCCCACTTGGCTCATCAGCTCGGGGGTCACGGCGCCGGGAGACAGCGCGGGAGTGTCGGGGGTGGTGCCGGGCTGGAGCCGGTCGGGATTCGCGATGAAGCGCACACTGCCCGTGGAATTGGGCTGAGCTAGGGAATCGGGGCTGTCCATGGAGCGATCCGGAGTGAATTCCGGGCCGGAGGTTTGGCCGGAATTCGAGCTGGGTAGTCGTATTCCTTCCATTAGCCGCGCGTCCGGTGGTAGCGGACCGTCCGGAATCGGAATGGACTCGGCGATCGGAAGCATGCGCAGATCGGAAAGGTGCAGATCAGGCAGGCTCAACCCGGTGAGTTCGCGCAGCGGCAACACGATATCGGGCGCGTGGGTGAGCGCGACCTCGGCGAGTTCGGCCGATACGGCGGCCGGTTCGCTGTTGGTGGCGGTGCGGTAGTCGGTCGAATCGGCGAGCGCCAGCGTGCCCAGCGGGGCGGCTACCGCGAGGGTGGTGACAACCGGGAGCACGTAGGAACGTTTCGGTTTGCGATACCGCACGAGCGTCTCCAATCAGGTCGAACCGGTGATCATGAGTGATTCAGGGTTGCTTCCTGATGTAGCAATGATCACAATAGCCACATTTGTCACATAACTAAACCTCTGGTTGAGGATTATGTGATTGCCTGAATGTAGCTCTTGGATTGCTATCGCATCTATAGAACGTGCCGACAGGTGGAGATCGACCGGCCTCGGGAGTGAACGGATGCATCGTAATACGACCTTGCTGGTGGCGGAACAATGCTGTTGAATCGTAATTTTTCGCAGCGGTCGCCGGTGGTGCTGCCGCGTCGGCGGCCGATTCGCCGCTGTGCGCAGCCGTTCGTGTTGCTGATTGGTTTCGGAATGATCGCTGGCGCGCTCTTCGCGCCCTTCGGTCGGTCGGCCGACGGTCCATATCACCCTCTGGCAGGACCGGGGCACGGGCGCGGAATGAGCCAGGTCGGCGCGTTCGAAAACGCGCGCGCGGGGTGGGCAGCCGAACGCATCCTCGAGCACTACTACCCCGGCGCGACGCTCACCACCATCGCGCCTACCGCCGTCCGGGTTCGTCTCATGACCCAGGACGGCAAGGCTCTCGACGCGTTCGCGGGCGTCGGCCTGCGAGTTGCGGGCAGGGAGGTGGCGCCCGGCCAGGTCGCGCACCTGACGCCGCTGCCCGGCGGCGGAGCGAACGTCGTCGTGACGGCAGGCTGCGATGGTGACGTGCTGTGGCAGGCGGCGACCGATGATCCCTGGATCCATCCGATCGACTCCCGGCCGAACCGCCCTGCGGCGGAACATCTCACGCTGTGCGGTGGTCCGGCCTATCGCGGTGCACTGGGCGTCACCGTCGAGGACGGCGCGGCCCGCACGATCAACCAGGTGGACGTCGAGGACTATCTACTCGGCGTGGTCCCGGCGGAGGTGCAGCCCAACTGGGCGGACAAGGGCGCGGCGGAGGCATTGCGGGCTCAGGCGATCGCGGCGCGTTCGTATGCCCTCGCCGAACAGCGTTATCCATACGCGCAGACCTGCGACACGACGGCTTGTCAGCGCTATCCCGGTGTCGCGCGCGAAGATTCGCGGACGTCGGCCGCCGTGGCGGCAACGGCCGGTACAGTCCTGCTGCGTGACGGCCGGATCTTGCGGACGGAGTATTCGGCCGCGCCCGGTGGCGGGCAACCCGCCGATATCCAGACCTTCGCGGTCGGACCAGCGCCCGTCGACTCGACCACCGCAGCGTCACCCGAAGATCCGCGCAAGCGGGCGGCGGTCACCGAATCGGCGATCGATGCCGAGTATCGCCGTATCGGCGGCGCAGGCAGCACCATCGGTACGCCGCTGGGACCGGAGATGATCCTGCCGCGTCGCGCGGGCACCTACCGGCTGTACACCAACGGCGTCATCATCGTGACACCCACGCTGGGCGCACAGGTCGTGGACTACTCACGCATGTTGCAGGTGGTTCCGGAAGTGGCCGAGACACAGCAGGTTCCGTCCGGCGAATTGCCTGACGGCACGCTCTCTCCTGCTGGTGCCGCACCCGGTGTAGCGGGCCGGGCCGGCGTTACCTCGCCTGGCGGCGCGAATCAGCCCGGCGCCGCCTTGTCTGACGGCGCGGCCCAGTTCGGTGCTATCGCTCTCGGTGCTGAGAATCAACCTGGCGCTACGGCGTCCGGTGGTGCGGCTGGGCCCGGTGCTGTCACACCTGGCGGCGGTGCTGTGCCTGCTGCAATCGCGCCCGGTGGTGCGACCCAGTCCGAAGCAACTGTCCCTGGTGGTGTGACGCCGTCTGGTGCCGCAACAGTGCGTGGTGCGGCTGACGCTGGTGCTGCCTCGCCTGGTGGTGCGGCTCAGGCTGGTGCTGGCTCGCCTGGTGGTGGGGCTGAGGCTGGTGCTGCCTCGCCCGGTGGTGGTGCTCAGGCTGGTGCTGGCTCGCCTGGTGGTGGGGCTGAGGCTGGTGCTGCCTCGCCTGGTGGTGCGGCTCAGGCTGGTGCTGGCTCGCCTGACGGTGCGCATCAGGTCGGCGTTGTCTCGACGGACGGTGCGGCCTAGTTCAGTGCTGCCTCGCCCAGTAGTGGGACCTCGCGTGGTGCTGCGACTGCGCGGGGTGGTGCGGCTTAGGTCGTGCTGCCTCGCGAGGGGTCGGCTCAGCAAGATGTTGCCTCTACGGATGGTGCGGCCCAGTTCAGTGCTACCGCACTCGGTGGTGGGACCTCGCGTGGTGCTGCGACTGTGCGGGGCGGTGTGGCTCAGCTGGTGGTTCCTCGTTTGGTGGGCTCGGCAAGACGTTGCGCCGCCTGACGGCGTGGCCGGTCGCTTTCCTCTGGTGCTCAGCCTGGTGTCGGCCGCCGTGATCGGGTGGGTGGCCCTCGAGTAGGCGCTCACTGCGGCCAGATGCTCGGCCTGGCGATCGCACCGGGTGGCACGCTGCTCGGCAAGCCGAATTCCCGTGTCGTCGCCGGTCTTCGTCGCGCCCACCCCGGCGCTGTGTTGAGCCGAAATGTTTTCACCGAAAGAGGTTGACCTTGACGTAACGTCAACTTGCAAGCTGGTCACACCGACGAGAGACGAAGGGAGGACAGGTCGTGGACGCCACGGAATGGTCCATTCAAGACCTGGCGAAGGCGGCCGGTACCACCAGTCGCACGCTGCGCCACTACGGGCAGCTGGGGCTGTTGCCGCCCAGCCGGATCGGCGCCAACGGGTACCGGTACTACGACCAGGGCTCCCTCGTGCGGTTGCAACGCATCCTGCTACTGCGTGAACTCGGCCTCGGCCTTCCGGTCATCGCCGAAGTCCTCGCCGGGGAGCAGGACACCGCCGCCGCGCTGCGTACGCACCTGGAACTGCTGCGGCAGGAACAGGATCGGATCCGGCGGCAGATCGAGTCGGTGCACACCACGCTGCACAAGACGGAAAGAGGTGAACAACTAGTGGCAGCAGAAGTATTCGACGGCTTCGACCACACGAAGTACAAGGACGAGGTGATCGAACGCTGGGGCAAGGACGCCTACGAGAGCGGTGACCGCTGGTGGCGCTCGATGTCCGACGCGGACAAGAAGGCCTTCCAGCAGACCCATCTCGACATCGCCGCCGATTACGGCCGGGCACACGCCGACGGGCTCACCCCGGACAGCGACGAGGTGCAGGCCGTCGTCCAGCGTCACTACGACTGGATCGGCATCGGCTGGCAGGGCCGCCCGGTGGTGAAGGAGGCGTTCGTCAACCTGGGCGAGATGTACGTGGCCGATCCACGATTCGCGGTGAACTACGACGTGCACGGCACGGGCACCGCCGAGTTCGTGCGCGACGCGATGAAGGTCTACGCCGAGCAGCGGCTGTAGAGCACAACCATCCGGCGGTCGGTACGCGTGCACACGTACCGACCGCCGGTCGTTCGGTGATCGGACGCCGCCCGTTTCGCTGTGCGAGAGCGGCTTTCGCGATAGTTGTCGGGACGGCGCGGTAAGGTCCGATGCCGAAGGGGGAGTTCGATGAACAATTCGTACGCTCGGCCCGGGGTGCAGGGGAACAGCGGAGCGCCGACGACATGGCACGCCGTGTCGGCGATCATCGCGGCCTGTCTCGGTGGCGGCGGGATCGGTGTCGGTGCACTGTTCGGCATCAGGGAACTCAACGGCTCGACCAGCAGAAACCCGGACGTCACAAAAGATTTCGACGCCTGGTGGGCTGCGTCCCGTATCCGCGCTGTGCAGGAGATCCTGCTCGCGGTATCCGCGCTGCTGGCGGTGGTTATGGTCGCCGGTGCGATCCTCTTGCTGCTCGGCAAGCCGGCTGGGCGGCCCGCGCTGCTGATCGGCTCCGCATGGGGATTCTTCGGCGGCCTGATCGCGGCGACCTACGGCGGCGAGTACGGTTTGGCGGCGCGGTCGGCTGCCTCGCCTTTCTACTTGATCGTCGGGGCAGCTTTCTGCTCGGTCGCGTTCGGCGCGATCGTGACGAGTCCGCTCGACCACGCCACTGCTTCACCCGCGCCGGTGCCGCCGCAGCCCGGTCACCCGCCATCGGTGCCGCAGTTCGGTCTCCAGCCACCGCCGCCGCTGTCCGGTTCCCAGCTGATGGCGGCGCGGTATGGTCACCAGTCCCCGTTGGTGCAGTCCGGTCCTCAGTCGCTGCCGCCGCAGTCCGGTCCTCAGTCGCTGCCGTCGCAGTCCGGTCCCCAGTCGCTGCCGCCGCAGTCCGGCCCTCAATCGCCATCGCCGCAGTCCGGTCCCCAGCCACCACCACCGCCGCTGTCCGGTCCCCAGCCAACGTCGGCGCAGTCCGGTCATCAGTCACCAGCGCCGCAGTTCGGCCAGCACCCGCCCTCCCCGCAGTCGCGCCCGCCCCACTGACGCGCGTTCCGGGCTCACTCGACGTGACACCGGGCTCACTCGACGTGACACCGGGCTCACTCGACGTGACACCGGGGCCACTCGACGTGACACCGGGCTCACTCGACGCGACACCGGGGCCACTCGACGTGACACCGGGCTCACTCGACGCGACACCGGGGCCACTCGACGCGACACCGGGGCCACGCCGCGAAATCACTCGGCCTGGTCGTTGTCGCGCCCGAGCGCGTGCATCAGTTGGTCTTCGGTGATCGGCGGAACCGGAAGGGGATGGGCGGCCTCCGCGCGCAGGCCGTCGAGGACCAGGCCGAGGTGGCGGCGCCAAGCTTCCGGGGCGATGTGACTGGTCGCCTCGACGATTCTGGTGTGTGACCAGGTGATGAAGGCGATGTCCTCGAGCACCCAGTCGTCGCGCAGCACCCCGGCTTCCTGTGCGCGGGTGATGATCCGGCGCATCAGCCCGTGGCCGTATTCCTGGGCTCGGGCGACGGCCCGGCTGGGGGCGGCCCGCACGGCGAGTTCGCTGAGCAGCCGGTCGGCGGCTTGCAAAGCGCAGATTTGCTCCACCAGGTAGACGAACGACTCCCACGGGTCGTCCATGGTCAACGCGTCTTCGGCGATGCGGCTGCCCGCTTCGATCCGGTCCTCGACCGCCGCCGCGATGAGGTCGTCGCGGGTGGGGAAGCGGTTGTAGAGCGTGCCGATGGCGACCCCCGCGCGGGCGGCGATCTCCTTCAGCGGTGCGTCGAGGCCGCGCTCTTCGAAGACGGCGCGGGCGGCGGTCACGAGCGCGTCCCGGTTGCGCTGGGCATCGCTGCGTAACGGCTTGTGCACGGGCCGATCCTACAAATCGGCCACGGCGAATATGTTGAGCATAGGTTCAAGTTAAGCTATTGTCGACGGCGAACTTGAACCACTGCTCAACTTTATTTCCGGAGTGAACATGACCAAGACGATCGCGATCTTCGGGTACGGACCCGGCCTGGGCGTCGGCACCGGGCGTCGATTCGGACGCGAAGGGTTTCGCGTGGCCGTCATCGGGCGCGACCGCGAGAAGGCGCTGCGGCACGCCGAGCAACTGACGGCCGAGGGCATCGAGGCCGCCGCCTTCCCCGCGGACGTGACAGTCGCGGCACAGGTCACCGGCGTGATCGAGAAGGTCGAGGCGACCTTCGGCCCGATCGACGTAGCGATGCACGGCGCGGCGGGCAACATGGGCGACCGGCTGCCCTCGACGTTGGAGGTGGGCATCCCGTCCCTCGATGCGCCCATGGCACTGAAACTGCACTCTCCGATACTGATGACGAGGGCGCTGGCGCCGGGAATGGTGGCGCGCGGTGACGGCGCGCTGCTGTTCTCGTCGGGCTCGTCCGAGCATTTCGTGGCGCCCTACCTGGCGAACTTCGGCATCGCGCTGGCCGCGCAGCGCGGCTACCTGCGCCAGCTCGAGGTGGAACTGCGTGGCACCGGTGTCTACGTGGGGTTGCTCAACATCGGCGCACTGATCGAGGGCAGCAAAGCCGCGCACATCATCGACGATCACCCGGAACTGATTCCCGAGGGCCTCGAGATCGTCCGGATCAGCGGCGACGAACTCGGCGACCACTACTGGCGGCTGTACACCGAGCGGGACAAGGTCGAGCTCGACGTCGGTTTCCCGGCCTGAGCGCGGCCGCGCGGGCAACCGGACGCCGGGCGGCTCGCGAGTACGTCGGCACCGAGCCTTCCGAGGCGCTCACGGGCAGCGAGTCGATCACCGAGGAGCGCGGTCCGTTCGGTGACGCGGTGCAAGGGAGGAAAAGACCCCTTGATCGCGCACCGGTTGATCGGCCTGAGCACCACGGACCGGGCGCGATCATGCGCGCCGGGCCAGTACACAGCCCGCCGGTGGCCCGCGGACTCCATTCCGGCAAACATCCGGCGAAATCGGCAGGTCGGGGGCGTGAAATCAGGTGCAGGGAGCGGTGCCGCTCAGCGCACTTCCTACTCCACCCGGACGCTGCCGGGACTTCCGATACTCTGGGCTCCCGTGACCGTCGCATCGTCCCCGGGTAACTCCGTCCATTCCGCCTCACAGTTCGATCTGATCGTCGTCGGCTCCGGATTCTTCGGGCTGACCGTTGCCGAACGCGCCGCCACCGTGCTGGGTAAACGGGTTCTGGTGATCGAACGGCGCCACCACCTCGGTGGCAACGCGTATTCCGAGCCGGATCCGGAAACCGGGATCGAGATCCACAAATACGGCGCGCACCTGTTCCACACGTCGAACAAGCGGGTGTGGGACTACGTCACCCAGTTCACCGAGTTCACCGGTTACCAGCACCGCGTCTTCGCGATGCACAAGGGGCAGGCATACCAGTTCCCGATGGGCCTCGGTCTGGTGTCCCAGTTCTTCGGCCGCTACTTCTCGCCGGAGGAGGCGCGCGAGCTGATCTCGGAGCAGGCCGCGGAGATCGAGACCAAGGACGCGCAGAACCTCGAGGAGAAGGCCATCTCGCTGATCGGCCGGCCGCTCTACGAGGCGTTCGTGCGCGACTACACCGCCAAGCAGTGGCAGACCGACCCGAAGGAGCTGCCCGCGGGCAACATCACCCGGCTCCCGGTCCGCTACACCTTCGACAACCGCTACTTCAACGACATCTACGAGGGCCTGCCCCGCGAGGGCTACACGAAGTGGCTGGAGAACATGGCCGCCTCCGACCTGATCGAGGTGCGGCTGAACACCGACTGGTTCGAGGTGCGCGAGCAGCTGCGCGCCGAGAACCCGGACGCGCCGGTCGTCTACACCGGCCCGCTGGACCGCTACTTCGACTACAGCGAAGGCGAGCTGGGCTGGCGCACCATTGATTTCGAGACCGAGGTGCTGCCGGTCGGCGACTTCCAGGGCACTTCGGTGATGAACTACAACGACGCGGACGTGCCCTACACCCGCATCATCGAGCCGCGCCACTTCCACCCCGAGCGCGAATACCCCGCCGACAAGACGGTGATCATGCGGGAGTACTCCCGGTTCGCGCAGACCGGTGACGAGCCGTACTACCCGATCAACACCCCGGAGGACCGGGCGAAACTGCTGGCCTACCGTGAACTGGCGAAGCAGGAGACCGCCGCGGCGAAGGTCGTCTTCGGCGGCCGCCTCGGCACCTATCAGTACCTGGATATGCACATGGCGATCGGCAGCGCGCTGAGCACGTTCGACAACGTGCTGCATCCGCATCTGGCGGACGGTGCGCCGCTGGTGGACCAGGAGGCTTAGGAGACCGATGACCTCCCAATCCATTTTGGAAGACATGACCACCGAGACTCGCGCGAAGTCGCTGCTGCAACGCATCATCCTCCCCCGGCCGGGTGAGCCGCTGGACGTGCGCACGCTCTACGTCGAGGAGTCGCAGACCAACGCCCGGCGCGCGCACGCGACCACGCGCACGTCGCTGTCGATCGGCGCGGAGTCCGAAGTTTCGTTCTGCACCTACTTCAACGCGTTGCCCGCGAGCTACTGGCGGCGCTGGAGCGTTCTGTCGTCGGTGGTGCTGCGGCTGGAACTGGCCGGGCACGGCCGGGTGGACGTGTACCGCTCCAAGGCCGACGGCTCGCGAATCCACGTGCAGGGTAAGGAATTCGCGGTGGCGACCGGCGCAGATTCGGTGGTCGTCGAGTTCGAGACCGATCTGGCCCCATTCGAGGACGGCGGCTGGATCTGGTTCGACATCACCACCGACACGGCGGTCACGCTGCTGTCCGGCGGCTGGTACGCGCCGGTCGAGGCGCCCGGCGAGGGCAGCATCGCGGTCGGCATGCCCACCTTCAATCGGCCCACCGACGCGGTGAAAACCCTCGCCGCCCTCGGCTCGGACCCGCTGGTGCTGGAGAAGATCAAGGCCGTCATCATCCCGGACCAGGGCACGAAGAAGGTCGTCGACGAGCCCGGCTTCGCGGAATCGTCGGCGGCGCTCGGTGACCGCCTGTCCATCCACGACCAGCCCAACCTCGGCGGATCCGGCGGTTACAGCCGGGTCATGTACGAGGCGCTGAAGACGACCGACGCCGAATACATCGTCTACATGGACGACGACATCGAGATCGAGCCCGACTCGATCCTGCGCGCATTGGCCTTCGCCCGCTTCACGAAGTCGCCGGTGCTGGTCGGCGGCCAGATGCTCAACCTGCAGGAGCGCTCGCACCTGCACGTCATGGGCGAGGTGGTCGATCGCGGCATCTTCATGTGGACCGCGGCGCCGAACGTCGAGTACGACCACGATTTCTCGAAGTACCCGCTCAAGGACCGGGACAATTCGAAGCTGCTGCACCGGCGCATCGACGTCGACTTCAACGGCTGGTGGACCTGCGTCATCCCGCGCCGCGTCGCCGAGGAACTGGGCCAGCCGCTTCCGCTGTTCCTGAAGTGGGACGACGCGGAGTACGGCCTGCGCGCCCGCGCGGCCGGGTACCCGACGGTCACGCTGCCCGGCGCGGCGGTCTGGCATATGGCGTGGAGCGACAAGGACGACGCCATCGACTGGCAGGCGTACTTCCACCTGCGTAATCGCCTGGTCGTCGCCTCGCTGCACCTGCCGGGCAACGGACGCGGCATGGTCGTCAACACGATCAAGGCCACCCTGAAACACCTGCTCTGCTTGGAGTACTCGACGGTCGCGATCCAGAACCTCGCTATCCGCGACTTCCTGGCCGGCCCCGAGCGACTGTTCCAGCTGCTGCCCAGCGCATTGGGCGCGGTGCACGAGCTGCGCAAGCAGTACCCGGACGCGGTGATCCTGCCCTCGTCCACCGAACTGCCGCTGGCCAGCCACATCGGTGTCGGGGCGGTCGGCGAGCCCGCCAATCCGATCGCCAAGGTGGTCCGGCTGGTTAAGGGCGTAGTGCACAACTTCCGTCGCGCGGATTCCGAACACCACGAGACCCCGCAACTGAATGTGCCGACGTTGGACGCGCGCTGGTTCCTGCTCTCGCAGGTCGACGGCGTCACCGTCACCACGGCCGACGGCCGCGGCGTCGTCTACCGCAAGCGCGATCCGCGCCAGGCGCTCGGCCTGTTCAAGGAGGCCATGCGCCTGCGCAAGGAGCTGGCAGCCCGCTTCCCGGAGATGCAGCAGCGCTACCGCGCCGCTCACCCGCAGCTGACCAGCACCGCGGCGTGGGAGAAGGTCTTCGGGATCGACACGAAGGATGGGCAGCAGTGAGTCTCGGAGCCAACGCCGCCGATGACGCGGTGGTGCAGCCGCCGCTGCAGAGCGCCAACGGTCACGGCGGCCCGGTGTCCGCGCGACCGGCGAGGGCCGAGCAGGCGCCGCCGGAAGTAGCGATCATCAACGCCGTGCAGGCCACCCTCGGCAGTAAGCCGGCTGTGGTGTCCGCGGCTCGCGGCCTGTCGCACTTCGGCGAGCACGCACTCGGCTGGGTCGGCATCGCCGCCGCGGGATGGCTGGTGGACAAGCCGCGGCGCAGACAGTGGGCCGGGGTCGCGGTCGGCGCGGTCGGCGCGCACGCGGCCTCGATCGTCATCAAGCGCGTCGTTCGCCGACCGCGCCCGAACGATCCGTCGGTGCAGGTCAACGTGGGGACGCCGAGCAAATTGAGCTTCCCGTCCTCGCACGCGACCTCGACGACGGCAGCGGCCGTGTTGCTCGGCAGATTGACCGGGCTACCCTTGCCTGCGGTGCTCGTCCCCCCGATGCTGCTTTCCCGGGTGGTCCTCGGGGTGCACTACCCCTCCGACGTGCTCGCCGGTTCCGCGCTCGGCGCCGCGTCCGCCGCCGCCCTGCTCGCCGCCGAAAAGAGACTCGACAGTGACCGCACAAGAAAGAGCCTTGGTTGACATGAGTGAAGAGCCGACCGGCGCCGACCTCGCCGAGGCGGTGGTCAAGGGCCCGCCCAAGACGCTGGCCGGCGGTCTGTTCAAGGCAGTCCGTCCGCGGCAGTGGGTCAAGAACGTCCTGGTGCTCGCCGCACCGCTGGCCGCGGGGACGGCCACCGATGTGAACGTGCTCGCGCACGTCGGCATCGCGTTCGTGGTGTTCTGCATGGCGGCCTCGGGCATCTACCTGGTGAACGACGCGCTCGACGTGGAGGCCGACCGGGCGCACCCGACCAAGCGGTTCCGGCCGATCGCCGCGGGCATCGTCCCGGTGAACCTGGCCTACCTGCTGTCGGCCACGCTGCTGGCCGGGTCGATCGCGGGATCATTCCTCGCCTCGTGGCATCTGGCCGTGGTGATGGCGGTCTACATCGGCATCCAGCTGGCGTACTGCTTCGGCCTCAAGCATCAGGCCGTGCTGGACATCTGCATCGTGTCGTCCGGCTTCCTGCTGCGCGCGGTGGCGGGTGGCGCGGCGGCCGACATCGAACTGTCGCAGTGGTTCCTGTTGATCATGGCCTTCGGCTCGCTGTTCATGGCGGCGGGCAAGCGCTACGCGGAACTTCAGATCGCGTTGGGCACCGGCGCCAAGATCCGCAAGTCGCTGGAGTACTACACGCCGACCTACCTGCGCTTCATCTGGACGCTGGCCGCTACGGCGGTCGTGGTCTTCTACGGGCTCTGGGCATTTCAGCAGGACGGCATCAAAGACACCAACTGGTTCGCGATTTCGATGATCCCGTTTACCATCGCAATCCTGCGTTACGCGGTCGACGTCGATGGTGGCGAGGCCGGGGAGCCGGAAGAGATCGCGCTGGGGGACCGCATCCTGCAGTTCCTCGCAATCGCCTGGATCGGAGCGGTAGGTGTCGCTGTCTATCTCACCTGACGAGATGCTGGTGGCGGAGCGAACGGAATACGCGGCGGAGCGGCAAGCCGATGAGCAGGCCCGCTCCGCGTCGCGGTTCGCGCGCCTATCCGAAGCCACGTTCGTCGGTGGGATCGCGCTCACCGTTGTCCTTTTCGCGGTCGGAGGCTGGCAGCGACGGTGGATCGCCGACGACGGCCTCATCGTGTTGCGCACCGTCCGCAATCTGCTGGCGGGCAACGGTCCCGTCTTCAACGAGGGCGAGCGCGTCGAAACCAACACCAGCACCGCATGGACCTACCTGGTCTGGTTCTTCAGCTGGCTGACCCAGGCGCGGCTCGAGTACGTGGTGCTCGGCGTCGCGCTCACGGTGTCGCTGGCCGCGGTCGTGTTCGCCATGCTCGGCTCGGCGCGGCTGTGGGGCGGCACCGGCGCCGGACTGTTGCTGCCCGCGGGCGTGCTGGTCTACATCGCGCTGCCCCCGGCCCGCGACTACGTCACTTCGGGCCTGGAAAGCGGCTTGGTGATCTGCTGGATCGGCCTGCTGTGGTGGCAGCTGATGCGCTGGAGCCAGGCGAAGTCGGTGCGCCTGCCCGGCCTGCTCGGACTGGTCTTCCTCGCCGGGCTCGCCCCGCTGATCCGTCCCGAGATGACACTGGTCGGCGCGCTGGCGCTGCTGATGATCTTCTTCGCCCCCATGCCCGAGAGCAGGCTGCGGCCGATCGTGCTGCGCGCGGTGATCGTCGCGGTGGCCGGGCTGGTTCCGCTGGGCTACCAGATCTGGCGGATGGGCTACTACGGCCTGCCCTACCCGAACACCGCCGTCGCCAAGGACGCGGGCGGCGCCAAGTGGGGACAGGGCTTCACCTACCTCTGGGACCTCGTCGGTCCGTACTTCCTGTGGGCGCCTCTGCTGGTGCTGCTGCTCGCCGGTGTGCTCGCCGCACGCACACGAGCGGGCCGGACCGCCGATGCCGGTTCGGAGGCGCACGGTTGGTCGATCCAGCGAGCCCGGGAGTGGCTGCGCTCGCCGGGTGCGGTGGTGACCTCGGTCCTCGTCAGCGGTTTCCTTCTGACGCTGTACGCGCTGCGCGTCGGCGGTGACTTCATGCACGGCCGGATGCTGCTGCCGCAGCTGTTCCTCCTGTTGCTCCCGGTCGCGGTCATCCCGATCCGCGCGCCCCAGGGCGGGGTGCGCGCGGCGACCGCCGCCGATTGGTCCTTGGCGGCGATCGCCGTGGCATTCGTCGCCGTGGCGGGCTGGGCGCTGTTCGCGGCCGACACCACCGCGATCAAGACCGGTACCAAGATCACCTCTACCGGCATCGTCGACGAGCGTGTGTACTACGTGCTCAACACCGGGCACGACCACCCGATCCTGGCCGAGGACTACCTGGACTACCCGCGCATCCGCGCCATGGTCGACGACATCACGGCCAGTCCGAACGGCGGCCTGCTACTCAACTCGCCCTCGTTCATGTTCTGGTATGTCGCTCCGCCGCCGCAGCCCATTCCGGACGGCGGCGCCGGGCACACGGTCTACTTCCTGAATCTCGGGATGACCAGCATGAACGTCCCGCTGGACGTGCGTGTGATCGATCCGATGGGCCTGGCCTACCCGCTGGCGGCGCACACCGACCGGCTCACCGACGGCCGGATCGGCCACGACAAGAGCCTGTACCCGGATTGGGTCATCGTGGACGCGGGCATGGTGGACAAGAAACCGTGGATGCCCTGGTACCTGGACGAGAAGTGGGTGACCCAGGCACGCACCGCGATGTCCTGCCCGGACACCCAGGCACTGCTGATCTCCTCGCGCGACCCGCTCACCTTCGAGCGGTTCCGGCACAACCTGCGTAACTCGCTGCATTTCGCGAAGTACCGCCTCGATCGGGTGCCGAAGTACGAGATCCAGCGGTGCGGGCTGGCCGATCCGTTCCCGCAACCGATCGCGCCGCGCTGAATCCGTGGCACGCACCGGGCCTACTCACGCACGCCGACCAGGGCCCATGTGCGAGTCCTATAAAGTGGTGTACGCCGCTTTATCTCTTTTTGGTAACGCCACCGTGTCGATACCGATATACGCTACGACCGTATGCCCGGCCGTGGCGTCCATCGGTAGAGGGCATCGGCGGGTTACCGTGTGGACGGCTTGCCGCTGTCGCTGTGAAACGAAAGGTTCAAACTGATGCGAGGCGTGATCGGGCGTCGTCTTAATACTCGAAGAGCAGGTTCTTGGCTCAAGCGGTCCATGCTGGTGTCGCTGGCTGTTCTGCTACCGCTCGGGGTGTCGGTGGCAGGTCCTGCCGCCCCGGCGTCCGCCGCGTTCAACCCGGACGGCTTCGACTTCTGGGTCGATTCGGAGATGGGGCCGATCAAGTCGCGCGTCTTCCGCGCTGCCGACGGCAACACCGGGCGCGTGGTCTACGCGCTGGACGGTATGCGGGCGCGCGCCGACCTGAGCGGCTGGGAGATCGATACCGAGGTCGTTCGCGAGCTGAACAAGTGGAACATCAACGTGGTCATGCCGGTCGGCGGCCCGTCCAGCTTCTACGCCGACTGGAACGGTCCGAGCGACTTCTTCGGCCTGGGCAGCGCGGGCTCGTCCTCCACCGGTTCGGCGAACTCGGGCTCCGGCCTGCTGACCGGTTCCGCGGGTGGACCGGGCAAGACCAGCACCTACAAGTGGGAAACCTTCCTCACCAACAACCTGCGCTGGGCGCTGCGCGACCGGCTCGGGTTCAACCCGAACGGCAACGGCGTGTTCGGCCTGTCCATGGGCGGCAGCGCCGCGCTCACCCTGGCGGCCTACCATCCGGACCAGTTCCGTTACGCCGGTTCGTACTCCGGCTACCTGAACATCTCCGCGCCGGGCATGCGTGAGGCGCTTCGCGTGGCGATGCTGGACGCGGGCGGCTACAACATCGACGCGATGGCGCCGCCGTGGGGTCCGCAGTGGCTGCGGATGGACCCGTTCGTGTTCGCGCCGCGGCTGAAGGCGAACAACACCCGCCTGTGGGTCTCCGCCGGTAGTGGTCTGCCGAGTGGGGCCGACGGCTTGAGCTTCAACACCGTCAACGCCATGGGTCTGGAAGCGTTGGCCTTGGCCAATACTCGCGCGTTCCAGGTCCGCATGCTCACCCTGGGCGCGAACAACGTCACCTACGACTTCCCCGCCGTGGGTGTGCACAACTGGAACTACTGGGCCGACGAGGTCTACCGGATGATCCCCGACCTCTCGGCCAACATCGGGTAGTCAGCCCGGCAATCACGACGAAAGACCGCTCCGCGCCAACGGCACGGAGCGGTCTTTTCGTCGTTTGCGCGGTCGTCCCGGGATGTTTCGGCAACGAATACGAAGAAAACGGGCTTCGGTAGTTGTGGTCTGGATCACCATCCAGCAACATGAAGGCATTCGTTTCCGATTGATACTCGAACAACATGCACCGAGTTCGATTCGTCCGTTTCTCGGTGGACGTTGCGGCTCGGTGCTCGATGAGTGGCTCGGTAGTGATCGCTGAAAGTTTGCCGACGGGGCCGTCCGAGGGAAAGGTCGAATGTGATGCGTAGTGCGCGCGGGAAGCGCGGGCCCGAGAGGTCTCGAACATCCGGTTCGTGGTTGCGGCGGTCCGTTCTCGGCCTCGCCGTAGCGCTGCTGTTACCGCTCGGCACGACCATCGCCGGCACCGCCGCCACGGCGGCGGCGGCATTCGACCCCGCGGCCTTCGACTTCTGGGTCGATTCCGGCATGGGCCCGATCAAGACCCGGATCCTGCGAGCGGCGGACGGCAACACCAATCGCGTCGTCTATGTGCTCGACGGCATGCGGGCGCCGGAGTCGCTGAACGGCTGGGAGATCGAGACGAACATCCCGCAAGTCCTGGCGAGCCAGAACATCAACGTGGTCATGCCGGTCGGCGGCATGTCGAGCTTCTACGCCGACTGGATCGCGCCGAGCGAATTCCTGGGCATCCCGGCGGGTAGCGGCTCGAGCACCGGTTCCGGCGGACTGGACGGGTTCGCGGGCGGGCCGGGCAAGAGTTACCGCTACCAGTGGGAGACCTTCCTGACCAACAACCTGCGCTGGGCGCTGCGCGACCGGCTCGGGTTCAACCCGAACCGCAACGGCGCCTTCGGGTTGTCGATGGGTGGCAGCGCGGCGCTGACCATGGCCGCCTACCACCCGGACCAGTTCAGCTTCGCCGGCTCGTTCTCCGGGTACCTGAACAACTCGGCGCCCGGCATGCGCGAGGCGATCCGCGCCGCCATGCTGGACGCGGGCGGCTACAACGTCGACTCGATGGCCCCGCCGTGGAGTCCGCAGTGGCTGCGGATGGACCCGTTCGTGTTCGCGCCCAACCTGGTCCGTAACGGCACCCGCCTGTGGATCGCCGCCGCCAGCGGCCTGCCCTCGGCCACCGACCCACCCAGCTTCAGCACCCTCAACGGCATGGGCCTGGAAACGTTGGCACTGGCGAACACTCGCGCGTTCCAGGTCCGGATGGCGACCCTGGGCGCGGGCAACGCCGTCTACTCCTTCCCGCCGTTCGGTATTCACGCCTGGAACAACTGGTCCGACGAGGCCATGCGAATGATTCCGGATATGTCGGCGAACATCGGCTGAAACTTTTGGCAGCGCCTGCGGCGCTGCGTGTTCGCGGCCCCTTTATGGCTCGCGGCAGAGCGGACGAGACTCGCGCCTGCGGCACATGCGCTTCGTCCGCTCTGCCGCGAGCCGGGCCGTGAACGGCGCTCGTATGACTCGCACCTCGAGAGGGTGGGTGAGTGGGGGGCTGTCGCGTTTGTGGTGCTCGGGTGGGTTGGGAACATTTGTAAGCGTTTGTGCAGTTGTGTTGCTTCTCGGTGACTGGGGCCATGTAGGGGGTGAGTGCTGGGGTAATGGGGCTCTGGGTGGCCGAGCTCAGGGGTGGGGTAGGGGCAAAGTGGGGGGTTGCGGGGGCGGGTGATGCGGGGCCAGGACGCCCTTATTTCGTTTGCTGCGGAATCGCTGTTGTATGATCTTCGGAGCTAGAACTGTTTGCTCGGGCTTATTTTCGTGGCTATCACGGCAGATCTCGGTGCCGATCACATCTCGGTCACCGGTTCCTGCCGGGTCGTCGGGTCGCCGACCGGTTGTGCGGTGTGCCGGTCCTGTGACGCGCTGGATGCCAGGATTGCGAAGATCTCGGGTCGGTGACAGTTCTCGCCAGGAGCGCGAATATCTTGCGATCCAACACGACATCACCGCGAGAACGCGATAAGGTCACCGCATCATTACCTTGCGCAAACGGACGGATTTCGGCCAGTGGAAAGACCTCGGATCTTGCTAAAGCGAGGGCCGTCGAATATCGTCCAGCGAGCGCAAGTGTGACCAGATCGTTGTAGCGCCGTCACGGGTATCGGATTGTCGGGACCCATGGCCGTGACGCGCGTCTCGTTGGCAACACGGGTGCCGCTTCGCCCTTCGGGTGGCGAGGTGGCACCACAACAGCAGAAAGAGAGCAGGATTCATGCGTTTCGGCAGGGCGGCCGCGCCGAAGAGAACTCAGTCGGGACGGCGAGGCACGCCTCGCGGTTGGCGTAATCGAATTCTGGCTGTCGGTGCTGCGGCACTGGCGCTACCGATTGCCGCGGGCCTGGCGACCCCGACTCTCGCCACCGCGGCGCCATCGGCGCACGCACCGGTGCTGCGAGCGCCCGCGGGTGGTTTCGAGGACCTGATGGTCCCCTCCAGCATGGGCCCGATCAAGGTCCAGGTGCAGTGGGCCGCGCGCGGCGGCAACGCCGCGCTCTACCTGCTCGACGGTCTGCGTGCCCGCGACGACCGCAACGCGTGGTCGTTCGAGACCAACGCGCTGCAGCAGTTCGGCAACGACAACATCAGCCTGGTGATGCCGGTCGGCGGTCAGTCGAGCTTCTACACCGACTGGTACGCGCCGTCGAACCTGAACGGCCAGAAGACCACCTACAAGTGGGAGACCTTCCTCACCAAGGAACTCCCGGCCTTCCTGGAGGGCTACGGCGTCTCGCGCACCAACAACGCGGTCGTCGGCCTGTCCATGGGCGGTAGCGCGGCGCTGGCTCTCGCGGCCTACCATCGCGACCAGTTCAAGTTCGCCGCCTCCTACTCGGGCTACCTGAACATCTCCGCGCCGGGCATGCGCGAGGCGATCCGCATCGCGATGCTGGACGCGGGCCGCTTCAACGTCGACTCGATGGCCGCGCCGTGGAGCCCGGCGTGGCTGCGGATGGACCCGTTCGTGTTCGCGCCGCAGTTGAAGGGCCTGCCGATGTACATCTCGGCCGCCAGCGGTCTGCCGGGTCAGTTCGACCAGCCGAACTCGGCGGTCGGCGTGTTCAACACCGGCAACGCGATGGCGCTGGAAGCCCTGTCGCTGGTGAACACCCGCGCGTTCCAGGCTCGCCTGAGCTCGCTGGGTATCCCGGCCCGGTTCGACTTCCCGGCCGCGGGCACCCACTCCTGGAAGTACTGGGAGGGTCAGCTGTTCGCCTCGCGCAACATGATCCTGGACGCCACCGGCTCCTGGTGATCTGATCCACCTTCTCGCATTCAGGCCGCACCGATTCGGTGCGGCCTGAATTGCGTTCGGGGCCAGTCATGATCGCGGGTCGGCGAACATAGTTTGCTAGGCAGCGCGTGTCTCCCGTGAAGGTCGCTATAACAGGAGTACAAAGCTTCTGTGGCAGGGAATACGCGCGGTAGCTGTGGCATACGCGGGCGTCTCGTCGCTCGTTCGGCACGCGAGCGGCTCATGCTGCTCGCCACCGCACTGGTGATCCCCCTAGCCGCGGGTACGTCCGTCGAGGCGCCCGCGATCGCCGAGCCCACAGTGGCCGTGGCCGCGCCCGTGCTGGAGAAGGTCCAGTGGCTCAGCGACCGTCGCGTCGCGCTGTGGGTGACCTCGCCCTCCATGGGCGTGCCGATCCAGGTGCAGTTGCTGCTGGCCAGGGACTGGAACGCTCGGCCGGAGGCCCGGTTCCCGGTCCTGTTCCTGCTCGACGGCCTGCGCGCGACCGACGACGAGAACGGTTGGACGAAGGAGGCGGGGGCGGTCGATTTCTTCGCCGACAAGAACGTGACCGTCGTGCTGCCCATCGGCGGACAGTCCAGCTTCTACACCGATTGGCTGGAGCCGGACAACGGCCGCACCTACAAGTGGGAAACCTTCCTGACCAAGGAGCTCCCGCCGCTGCTGGAGAGCCACTGGCGGGCGACGAGCGTGCGGGGTATGGAAGGCCTCTCGATGGGTGGCACAGCCGCGATGCTGCTGGCCGCCCGTAATCCCGGTTTCGTGCGGCACGCGGCCTCGTACTCCGGCTTCTTGACCACGACGACGCTTGGCATGCCCCAGGCCATCGAATTCGCCCTGCGCGACGCGGGCGGTTTCGACTCCGCCGCCATGTGGGGTCCGCTGGCCGGGCCGGAGTGGGAAGCGCACGATCCGTACATGCTGGCCGACAAGCTGCGGGGCGTCAGCCTCTACATCTCCAGCGGCAGCGGCGCGATCGGTCCCTTCGACCAAGCCCTCGGCATACCCGGGGTGAGCACGAACGTCGCGGGCATGGGGTTGGAGATCCTCGCCCGTCTCACCTCGCAGAACTTCGTGACCAAGCTGTCCAAGCTGGCCATCCCGGCGCAGGTGAACTACCGCCCGTCCGGCACCCACTCCTGGCCGTACTGGGATTTCGAGATGCGGCAGTCCTGGACCCAGGCCGCCTCCGCGCTGGGCGTCGACCAGAACAAGCCCGCCTGCCAGCCGGGCGGTGCGATCGGCCCGGTGGCCGCCGCGGCGGACCGGCTCGGTGAATGCCTCACCGGTGAGTACGCGGTGGCGGGTGGCACGGCTCAGGACTTCGAGGGCGGCCGGGTGTTCCACACGCCGGGCAGCGGCGCGTATCCGGTCGGCGGCGTGTTCGGCGCGGGCTACCAGGCGGCCGGTGGACCTACCGGACCGCTGGGTCTGCCGACCAGTGAGGAGCGCGTGCTGGAGGACGGCCGCGGTAAGTACCAGTCCTTCCAGAACGGCTCGCTGTACTGGACCCCGCAGACCGGCGTTCAGGCAGTCCGCGGGGCGATCCTGGCGGAATGGGGCAAGCAGGGGTTCGAGCGCGGCCCCGCCGGTTATCCGATCGCGCCGGAGATCAAGACACCGAGCCGCGACGGCGCCGTGCAAGCCTTCGAGAACGGTCCGTTCTACTACAGCCAAGCCACCGGCGTGCACCGCCTCCAGGGCCTTATCCTCGGCAAGTACGCCCAGCTCGGCTTCGAGAACAGTCCGCTCGGCTTCCCGGTCGACGGAGAGCAGGCACTCAAAGATCTGGGCCGTTTCAGCCGTTTCGAGGGCGGCAACATCTACTGGAGTCCGGTGTCGGGCGCGTGGGCCGTCCGCAACGGCCCGATCTTGGACGCCTGGCGCGAGACCGGTTACGAGAACGGCAAACTCGGCTACCCCACCGGCGACGAGTTCCCCGTCTCCGACGGCGTGCAGCAAAACTTCCAGGGCGGTTTCATCACGCTGCGCGACGGCAAGCCGGAAGTGCACGCCTTGTGAGAGGAACCCCTTCTCGCGAGGCTGTCGTCATGTGCCCGATGCCCCCGAGCGGAGCGCGATCAGGTGCCCAGTCGGCAGCCGCCGTGCTCACAACGCTGCCGCCAGCGAACTGCCACCTGACGCGCGGTCCGTGTCTCGCGTGCCTCCGAACGGTGCGCTGATGTACCTACGAGCACATTGGCCCAGCTCCCGGTTTCGCGCGAGGCGAGACGCGAGCATGCGCTGTTCTCGGCCCGGCTCGCGTCCGAGTGGCCGCCGCGTCCGTGGCGCAGTCGCCAGCGGCAGTCGCTCGGACACGAGCCATGAAGGGGCCGCGAACACGCCGCGCGAAGGCGCGGCAAATCGAACACAGCTAGCCTGGTGGGCGACCCGACCCCGCTCAGCGACAGATCGAGGACAAGAATTCATGCATCGGACCCGTGGAAAGGTAATCGGCGTAGTCGTGGCGCTCGCCGCGACCGGCCTGCTCGCCGCGTGCGGCGACAATGATTCGACCGCGACGAGCACGCCGTCGACGCCTGCCCGCACCACGACGGCGACGACGACGTCGCCGGCCGCGTCGACGCCCGCCGACACCGGTCAGCCTGCTCCCGCGCCGGAGCAGCCCCCGGCGACGGCGGCCCCCGAGCGTCCGCAGCCGGTGCCGACCGAAGCCGTCCCGCCCGCGGACACCTCGAAGCTCACCGACAAGGACAAGCGGTTCTTGGATGAGCTGGCCAAGCAGGGTGTCACCCCGTCCACCCCGGACATCGCGCTGAGCATCGGCGCGTACGTCTGCCAGGGCACCGCCGCCGGTGCGTCCGATCAGGATCTGATGACCTTCGTCAACGCCATGGCAGGTTCCGATCCGTCCTTCGACCCGGCCAAGATGCCGGTGGAGAAGGCCGGGCAGATCTACGTCACCACCGCTCGCGCCACGTACTGCCAGTGAGTTCGCGTTCCCGTTCGACCTCCCGCCGGTTCCGGCCGGCGGGATGTCTGGTCGCGATCGGCGCCGTTCTGCTGATCGTCCTGGTGGTTCTGCTGCTGTGGTATCTGCTGGCAGGGCGTTTGCGCCCGCCCGGCCCGGGGCCGAAGCCGCCGGAACGGCCGACCTCGCAGCCCGCCAGTTGTCCCGACGTGCAGATGATCTCGGTGCCCGGCACCTGGGAGTCGAACAGCTTCGACGACCCGCACAATCCCACCGCCAACCCGGTGTCGCTGATGCTCAACGTCTCCGGCCCGATCGCCCAGCGGTTCCCGAGCGAGCGGGTGGACGTCTACACCGTTCCCTACGTCGCGCAGTTCTCCAACCCGATCGCGATCCCGCCGGACGGCCAGCAGTCCTACAACAACAGCCGGTCCGAAGGCACGGCGCGGATGGTCGACGCCATGGCCGCACGGCACCAGGAGTGCCCGCTGACCACTTACGTCCTCGCTGGGTTCTCCCAGGGAGCGGTGATCGTGGGCGACGTCGCCGCGCGGATCGGCGCGGGCGACGGCCCCGTGCCGGCCGACCTGGTGCTCGGCGTGACGTTGATCGCCGACGGACGCCGCACCGGCGAGAGCGGCCCGGGTCAGGCGATCCAGATCGGCGCGCAGGTGCCGGGGGTGGGTGCCGAAGTCGCGTTGAAGGGGCTGAACGTGCCCGGCATCACGATGACCGGTCCGCGTCAAGGGGGCTTCGGCGCACTGGCCGACCGCACCTACACCATGTGCGCACCCGGAGATCTGATCTGCGACGCGCCACGGGAGGCATTGAGTCCGTGGAACGTGCTGGGCAGCGTGAACGCGCTGGTGCGGGCGGCGGGCAACCCGGTGCACGCCCTCTACAACGGTTACGTCGTCGACGGTGACGGCACCACCGCGACGCAGTGGACGGCCAACTGGGCAGCGGGCCTCATCGAGGCAGCGCCGCATCCGGCCCATTCGTGAGAATTCACAGACCGTGAGATACCCCGCACCCCCTTGGCGTGACAAGCGCAACTCGAGTTGGGTAGCACGCTGTAAAGTGCGCTGGTGATCGCGACGCCGGGCACCACCGCAGCGCAGACCCCGGGCGGGCGTCGCGCCCGTATTTTCCTTACAGCCAGGAGCATGAGTTCATGACAGAAGCCGCCGCACCGGCCACCACGGCGAGCCGTGACGCGGATGCTGCGTTGTCCGCGCTGGGCACTCCGTTGCGTCCGTTCCGCTTCGCGGCGGCCGGCGAGGGAAACAAGCAGGAGGGCGGTGCGCGCAAGTTCGTGCAGACCGCTCAGCAGGCCGAGGAATACGGCTTCGACACCTTCGTGGTGCCCGATCACCTCGGCGAGCAGATCGGGCCGATCGCCGCGCTCGGCGCGCTGACCCAGGCCACCGAGAGGATCCGGCTCGGCACGTCGGTGTTGGCGAATGGTTTCCGTCACCCGGTCGTGCTGGCCAAGGATCTGGCGACCATCGATGTGCTGTCGAAGGGCAGGCTCGAGGTCGGCCTCGGCGCGGGCTGGATCAAGGAGGAGTTCGACAACGCGGGCATCTCCTACGAGTCGCCCGGTGTCCGGCTGGAGAAGCTGGACGAGGCGCTGACCATTCTCGACGTGCTGCTGCGCGGCCAGGAGTGCACCTTCGAGGGCAAGCACTACCAGGTCCGCGGCATCAAGGGCACGCCGCGGCCGCGGCAGGGTCCGCGTCCGCCGATCTGTACCGGCGGCGGCGGTCCGAAGATGCTGCGCTTGGCCGCCAAGCACGCCGACATCATCTCCGTCGTTCCGGTGACCACCAAGAACGGCAAGGGCCTGCTCTCCGGCATCACCATCGAAAAGGCCGTGGAAAAGGTGAATCTGATCAAGGAGGCCGCCGGTGACCGGTTCGCCGACATCGAACTGAACTGGGCCGTCACCGCGGTCGTGATCACCGACGATCGCGAGAAGACCGCGGAGATGGCGCTGTCGGCGTTGGACCGGGGACTGCATCCGAACCTGGAAGTCGACGTTCAGCTGTCCGTCGAGGACATCCTGAACTCGCCCTACGTGGCGATCGGCACATTCGAGGAGATCGCCGAGCAGATCCGCCGTGTGCGGCAGCTCACCTCGATGTCCTACGTCGGAGTATTCCCCACCCAGATGGACGCGTTCGCCCCCGTTATTCCCCTGCTGCGGGACGAGTGAGCCGGTCTTCTCTGTAACATGACTCTGGTTTGAGTACATCTAGCCGATAAGCGGTCACCGCGCAGACCGCACAAAATCTGCAGGCTGGCTCTGCACTTGGAGCACCCGCGGGCGAAAGCGAGTCGGGGCCTCACAGGTAATAGCGGCGATCTCGCCGTCTTGCTGCGTGTGCCTCGGAGGAGAAGAAGGAATGGAAGAGACTTTCGACGACTACCTGGACGAAACCGGGAACATCCGTATTCCCGAGGAT
The DNA here is from genome assembly GCF_042802775.1 of Nocardia sp. NPDC057455. Taxonomy (NCBI): domain Bacteria; kingdom Bacillati; phylum Actinomycetota; class Actinomycetes; order Mycobacteriales; family Nocardiaceae; genus Nocardia; species Nocardia sp. NPDC057455. The sequence continues at coordinate 25,610 of NZ_JBHVDM010000068.1, forward strand.
CACACCCTGGTTGATCACGTCGAGAAGCACACCCGGAACGACGCGAACACCCTGGCGTATCGCTACATCGACTACTCGCGCGAGCGCGACGGCGAGGCGCAGGAGCTGACGTGGCGTGAGTTCGGTATTCGGCTGCGCGCGGTGGCCGCTCGACTGCAGCAGGTGACCAACCCGGGCGACCGGGTCGCGATCCTCGCGCCGCAGGGCTTGGATTACGTGATCTCCTTCTTCGCCGCGATCTACGCGGGCACCATCTCGGTCCCGCTGTTCGACCCGGACGAGCCCGGCCACACCGATCGCCTGCACGCGGTGCTCGGCGACTGTGAGCCCTCGGCCATTCTGACCGCGAGCTCTTCGGCGGCCGGGGTCCGGCAGTTCTTCCGCTCGTTGCCCGCCGCCCAGCGGCCGCGCATCATCGCGGTGGACGCGATTCCCGACAGCGTCGGCGAGAGCTGGGTGCGCCCGGACATCGCGATCGACGACATCGCCTACCTGCAGTACACCTCGGGCTCCACCCGGGTGCCCGCCGGTGTGGAGATCACCCACCGCGCGGTGGGCACCAACCTGCTGCAGATGGTCGACGCGATCAACCTGGACTGGAACTCGCGCGGCGTCACCTGGCTGCCGTTGTTCCACGACATGGGCCTGCTGACGGTGATCCTGCCCGCGGTGGGCGGCAAGTACATCACCATCATGTCGCCGAGCGCGTTCGTGCGCCGTCCCTACCGCTGGATCAAGGAACTGGCCGCGGTTTCCGACGGCGCCGGGACCTTCGCCGCCGCCCCGAACTTCGCGTTCGAGCACGCCGCGGCGCGTGGTCTGCCGAAGAACGGCGAGTCGCTGGACCTGTCGAACGTCATCGGCCTGATCAACGGCAGCGAGCCGGTGACCACCTCGTCGATGAAGAAGTTCAACGAGGCGTTCGCCCCTTACGGCCTGCCCAAGACGGCGATAAAGCCCTGCTACGGCATGGCCGAGGCGACGCTGTTCGTCTCCGCCACCAAGGCCGAGGACGAGGCCAAGGTCACCTACGTCGACCGCAAGGAACTCAACGCGGGACGCATGGTGAAGGTCGACCCGAGCCACGAGGACGCGATCGCGCAGGTGTCCTGCGGTTATGTCGCGCTGTCGCAGTGGGCGGCGATCGTCGACCCGGAGTCCGTGGAGTCCGGTGGCGGCCGTGAGGTACCCGACGGGCACGTCGGCGAGATCTGGCTGCACGGCAACAACATGGGCATCGGCTATTGGGGTCGTCCCGACGAGACCTCGGCCACGTTCCAGAACAAGGTCACCGAGCGCCTGTCCGAGGGCAGCCACGCCGAGGGCACCGAGCCGGACGCGAACTGGATGCGCACCGGCGACTACGGCGTGTACTTCGAGGGCGAGCTCTACATCACCGGCCGGGTCAAGGACCTGGTGATCGTGGACGGCCGCAACCACTACCCGCAGGACCTCGAGTTCTCCGCGCAGGAAGCCAGCACCGCGCTGCGGCCCGGCTTCGTGGCGGCGTTCTCGGTGCCGGCCAACCAGCTCCCGGCCGAGGTGTTCGAACAGGGCAGCCACTCCGGCCTGCAGTTCGACGCCGACGACGCCTCCGAGCAGCTGGTCGTCGTCGGCGAGCGGGGCCCGGGTGCGGGCAAGGCCGATCCGTTGCCCATCGCCGACGCAGTGCGCGCGGCGATATCCCAGCGCCACGGCGTGACCGTTCGAGACGTGCTGCTGGTGCCCGCGGGTTCGATCCCGCGCACGTCCAGCGGCAAGATCGCCCGTCGCGCCTGCCGGGCGGCCTATCTGGAGGGAACGCTGCGGGGTGGTTACACCCAGCAGGCTTTCCCCGATGCACCGGAAGAGTAATTGCCAGGGGCGGCCTCGGACCGACCATCGACGCTCGGCGCCGACCTTCCCACGCGCCGGGCGTCATTTCACGGTACGCCCGGTACGGACACAGGTAGCTTGAGGAATTGATGGCTGACAACGAGGGCACGCCCACCCAGACGACCGACACCCCGCCCGTGGAGACCGTCGCCGACGCGGCGGCCCCGGCCGAGTCCGCGAAGGGTGGCGCGCAAACCGACATGTCGGTGGCGGAGCTGCGTGAGTGGCTGCGGCGCTGGGTCTCCGAGGCGACCGGTCAATCGATCGAGCAGATCACCGTGGACCGGCCGATGGAGGAGTTCGGGCTCGCCTCGCGTGACGCCCTCGCCCTCGGTGGGGACATCGAGGAACTGACCGGCGTGATGCTGAACGCGACGGTCGTGTACCAGCATCCGACCATCGCCTCACTGGCCGAGCGGATCGTCAACGGCGAGCCGGACGCGCCGGAGGAAGCCGCGGACGACGCCTTCTACACCGCGGGCTACCGTCCCGGCGAGGCGCACGACATCGCGATCGTGGGTTTGTCGACGCGACTGCCCGGTGCGGGCGACACCCCGGAATCGACATGGGATTTCCTCATCGGCCGGGGTGACGGCATCCGGGAGCGGCCCGAGGGACGCTGGTCGGAGTTCCTGGACGAGCCGCGGCTGGCCGAGGCGATCGAGAAGGCCAACACCAAGGGCGGCTATCTCGACCAGGAAGTCGTCAAAGGCTTCGACGCCGAGTTCTTCGCCATGTCGCCGGTCGAGGTCGAGCGGGTCGATCCGCAGCAGCGTCTGATGATGGAGCTCACCTGGGAGGCGTTGGAGCACGCCCGGATTCCCGCCAGCGAGCTCAAGGGCGAGCCGGTCGGCGTGTTCATCGGCTCCGGGGGCAACGACTTCATGCTGCTCGCGGCGCTCGGGCTGGGCAGCGAGCGCGATCCGAACGTGCCGGTGTCGGCCGAGGCCTACGCGATCATGGGCAGTGTCACGTCCATCATCCCCAACCGGGTCTCCTACTTCTTCGACTTCCGCGGCCCGTCGGTGGCCGTCGACACCGCCTGCTCTTCGACGCTGGTGGCGGTGCACGAGGCGGTGCAGGCGCTGCGCAGCGGCGAAGCCGACCTGGCGCTGGCCGGCGGCGTGAACATGCTGCTCGCGCCGATGGCCACGCTCGGCTTCGACGCCAACGGCGGCCTCGCCAAGGACGGGCACATCAAGGCGTTCTCCAGTGACGCCGACGGCATGATCCGCTCCGAGGGCGGCGGTCTGGTGGTCCTCAAGCGCCTCGCCGATGCCGAGCGCGATGGCGACACGATCTATGCCGTGATCAAGGGCTCGGCGGTCAACAATGACGGGCGGTCCAACGGCCTGCTCGCCCCGAATCCGGACGCGCAGGCCGAGGTGCTGCGCCGCGCCTACCGTGACGCGGGCATCGCGCCGTCCTCGGTCGACTACGTCGAGGCGCACGGCACCGGCACCCTGATCGGCGACCCGATCGAGGCGGACGCGCTCGGCCGGGTGGTCGGGCGGGGCCGCGACGCGGACAAGCCCGCGCTGCTCGGTTCGGCCAAGACCAACTTCGGCCACCTGGAGTCGGGCGCCGGTGCGGCGAGCCTGGCGAAGGTGGTGATGTCGTTGCAGCACAACGTCATTCCGCCGAACATCGGCTACGCCGGTCCGAACCCGTACATCCCGTGGGACCAGTCGCACCTGAAGGTCGTCGACGAGCCCACCGAGTTCCCGCGCTACAGCGGCAAAGCCACCATCGGCATCTCCGGCTTCGGCTTCGGCGGCACCAACGCGCACATCGTCGTGCAGGAGTACGTGCCCGCTGTCGCGGGTGGGGCGCAGGCGCCGTTCGCCGAACTCGAGTCGCAGCTGCACGAGGACGTGCTGGACGAGGAGACCACGGACGTGGTCGCGGAAGCCGACGCCGTGGTCGCCGAGGCCGAGGTCGCGGCCGTCGCCGATGCCGCCTTGGCCGCCGAAGCCGAGCCCGCCGCGGAATGGACCGCCGAGCGCACCGAACCGCTGCCGCAGATCCTGCCGGTCTCCGGCTACCTGCCCTCGCGGCGCCGCCGCGCCGCCGCCGAGCTGGCCGACTGGCTGGAGTCGGAGGCGGGCGCGAACACTCCACTCGCCGACGTGGCGCGGTCGCTGGCCAAGCGCAGTCACTGGCGTTCGCGCGGCGTGGTGCTCGCCACGACGCACGAGGAGGCGGTCGCCGGACTGCGCGCCATCGCGGCGGGCAAGCCCGGTACGGGTGTCTTCACCGCCGACGCGCCCGCGGCCATGGGCCCGATGTGGGTGTTCGCCGGTTTCGGCGCGCAGCACCGCAAGATGGGCAAGCAGCTCTACCTGGAGAACTCGATCTTCGCCGAGGCCGTCGACGAAGTCGACGAGCTGGTGCAGGACGAGGCCGGATACTCGGTGCGCGAGCTGTTCCTGGACGACAGCCAGGACTACAACGTCGGCACCTCGCAGGTCGGCATCTTCACCATCCAGATCGGCCTGGCCGCGCTGCTGCGCGCGCACGGCGCCGAACCCGAAGCGGTGGTGGGCCACTCCATGGGCGAGGTCGCCGGCGCGTACATCGCCGGTGGTCTCTCGCTGGAGGACGCGGTGCGCGTGATCTGCGCCCGTTCCCGCCTGATGGGTGAGGGCGAGCAGATGATCAGCGACGACGACGTGCGCAATATGGCGCTCATCGAGTACAGCGCCGAGGACGTCGCGAAGCTGCTGCCGGACTACCCGGACGTCGAGGTCGCGGTGTACGCGGCGCCGACCAACACGGTGATCGGCGGTCCGCAGGATCAGGTGGCGGCGATCGTCGCGCAGGTGGAGGCGGCGGGCAAGTTCGCTCGGGTGTTGCAGACCCGCGGTGCGGGCCACACCTCGCAGATGGATCCGCTGCTCGGCGAGCTGGCCGCGGAACTGGCCGGCATCGAGCCCACCAAGCTGAAGACCGGTCTGTACTCGACGGTGCACAAGGAAGAGTTCTTCCGCGCGGGCAACGACCCGATCCACGACGAGGACTACTGGGTCAAGAACATGCGCCACAGCGTGTACTTCACCAACGCGGTGAAGCTCGCGGTGGACGCGGGCCACACCACGTTCCTGGAGCTGGCGCCGAATTCCGTGGCCTTGATGCAGGTGCTGGGCACCACCTTCGCCGCGGGTGTGCACGACGCTCAGCTCATCCCGACGCTCAAGCGCAAGGAGGACGAGTCCGCGGGTGTGATCGCCGCGCTGGCCCAGCTCTACGCGCACGGGCACAAGGTGGATCTGTTCTCGCTGCTCGGCGCGGGCGATTACGCCGACATCCCGCGCACCACCTTCGTGCGCAAGGAGTACTGGCCGAAGGTCCAGCTGTCGACGGGCGGCAACGGCCGGGTGCCGGGCGCGCACGTCGCGCTGCCGGACGGCAGGCACGTCTGGGAGGTGCAGGCGTCCTCGGTGACCGATCTGGCCGGCCTGGTGCGTGCTGCCTCGGCGCAGGTCCTCAGCGACGTCTCGCTGGGCGCGTCGATCCCGCATGCCGCGATCCCGGCGGCAGGCACGCTCACCACCACGCTCACCCCGCATCCCGGCGGCGCCTCGGTGCAGGTGCACGCCAAGGAAGGCAACGCCTTCCGTCTGGTGTTCGACGCCGTGGTGACCTCCGGCGCCCCGCTGCCGGAACCCGTTGCGGCCGAGCCTGTTGCGGCGATCGCCGCGCAGACCCAGAGCGATGCCGACATCGAGGTCGTGGAGACCTTCGGTGACCGCTGGGATCCGAACGGCACGCAAACCGTCGAAGACCGGCTCGCGCTGATCGTCGCGGAGTCCATGGGTTACGCGGTCGAGGATCTGCCGATGGAGATCCCGCTGATGGAACTCGGCTTGGACTCGCTGATGGCGATGCGCATCAAGAACCGGGTCGAGTACGAGTTCGACATCCCGCAGCTGCAAGTGCAGGCCGTGCGGGACGCGAGCCTGCACGAGGTCGGCAAGGTGCTGCGCTATGCGATCGAGCACCGCGACGAGGTGCAGGCGATGGCCGATCAGCAGGCCGCCGACAAAGCCGCGGGAGGCACCGGCGAGCTGACCGTCGACGCCGACTTCATGTCCGCGGCCAGGGCGGCCCTGGCCACTGGCGCCGACCCGGTCGCCGCGGTGGCGTCCACTTCGCCGGCCACCGGTACGGCCGGCGAGTCCACCGCCCCACCGGAAACCGCTGCGACCGAAGTCGATTCGGCACGTGCGGCAGCGACCATCGCGAGCCCGGATAAGGCCGCCGAAGGTGACCCGGCTCCCGCCGCGCAACCGGTAGCCAAAACCGCACCGGCCGCCGCGGCTCCGGCCAATCCCGCGGCCGTCTTCGGCGGCGCGCAGCAGCCCGTCGACGAGGACGACGTTCCGCCGCGCGACGCCGCCGAGCGCCTGACCTTCGCAACCTGGGCGGTGGTCACCGGGAAGTCGGCCGGAGGCATTTTCAACACGCTGCCGATCCTGGACGAGGACACCGCGGAGAAACTGGCCGCGCGCCTGACCGAACGGGTCAAGGCCGAGGTCACCGTCGATGACGTGCTCGACTGCGAGACCATCGAACAGCTCTCCGACATCGTTCGCGACCTGCAGGACAGCGGCGCGGATGTGGACGGTTTCGTCCGTCCGCTGCGGCCGCGCGCGGAGGGCTCGAACGCCGTGCCGGTGTTCGTATTCCATCCGTCGGGTGGCAACACGCTGGTGTACGAGCCTCTGTTGAAGCGGCTGCCCGCCGAGACGCCGATGTACGGCCTCGAGCGGGTCGACGGTTCGATCGAGGAGCGGGCGCGTCAGTACCTGCCCGAGCTGCGCAAGCTCCAGGGCGACGGTCCGTTCGTGCTGTACGGCTGGTCGCTGGGTGCGGTGCTGGCCATGCAGACCGCGCAGCTGCTCCGTGCCGAGGGCGCGGACGTCCGCGTGGTCGGCCTGATCGATCTGGCCATCCCGACTCAGGGCGAGGAGAACAGTCCCGAGGAGCGCGTGCGGCGGATCGAGCGGTATCAGACCTTCGCCAAGAAGACCTACGGTGTCGACGGCGAGTTGGACCGCGACCAGTTGGAGACGCTGGCGGCGGCTTCCGACGAAGAGCAGTTCAAGATGATCAGCGATCTGATCAAGATCAGTGGCGCGAAGATCCCCGGCGGCGTGCTCGAACACCAGCGCACCTCGTGGATCGATAGCCGTCACCTCGCCCGGACCCAGCCCACGCACTACGACGGCGACGTCGTGCTCTACCTCGCCGATCGCTACCACGACGGGATGATCGAGCTCGAGCCACGCTTCGCCGACCGGGTGCCCAACGGCGGCTGGGACGAATACATCCCGAATCTGGAGGTCGTCCACATCGCCGGCGACCACCTGCAGATCATCGATGAACCGCGGATCGGGAAGATCGGGGCCGACCTGACCGCGAAGCTCGCCGCGATCGAGGCGAAAGGGGCCAAGTGAGCACGACTGCCGAAAAACTCGCCGACCTGCGCAAGCGCCTGGAATTAGCGCAGGAGCCCGCGGGTGAAGCGGGGATCGCGAAGCGGGCGAAGAAAGGCATCCCCAGCGCCCGCGACCGGATCAACATGCTGCTCGATCCGGGAACGTTCGTGGAAATCGGTGCGCTGGTGCGCAAGCCGGGCGATCCCGCCGCGCTCTACGGCGACGGCGTCGTCACCGGGCACGGCCTGGTCGAAGGCAGGCCGGTGGCGGTGTTCTCGCACGACCAGACCGTCTACGGCGGCTCGGTCGGCGAGATGTTCGGCCGCAAGGTCGCCGGGATCCTGGAGTACGCGGCCAAGGTCGGGTGCCCGGTGGTCGGTATCAACGACTCCGGCGGCGCGCGCGTGCAGGAGGCGGTGACCTCACTGGCGTGGTACGCCGAGCTGGGCCGCCGCCAGGAGCCGCTGTCCGGCCTGGTGCCACAGATCTCGATGATCCTCGGCAAGTGCGCGGGTGGCGCCGTCTACGCCCCGATCAACACCGACGTGGTGGTGGCGACCGAAGAGGCGTACATGTTCGTCACCGGCCCGAAGGTGATCCGAGAGGTCACCGGCGAGGACGTCAGCCTCGAGGAACTCGGCGGTGCGCGCAGCCAGGCGGAGTACGGCAACATCCATCATGTGGCCAAGGACGAGTCGGCCGCGTTCGAGTGGGTGCGCGACTACCTGGGCTACCTGCCGACCAGCTGCCAGGAGTTGGCGCCGATCGTGAATCCCGGCTTGGAGCCGGAGACCACCGACAGCGACCTGGAGCTGAACTCGATCGTCCCGGACTCCGACAACTCCGGCTACGACATGCACGAGATCCTGTTGCGCATCTTCGACGACGGTGCCTTCCACGAGGTCGGCGCGTCGGCGGGCCGCAACGTCATCACCGGATTCGCCCGGGTGGACGGGCGCAGCGTCGGCGTGGTGGCCAACCAGCCGATGGTGTACGCGGGCGCGTTGGACGCCCGCGCCTCGGACAAGGCCGCGCATTTCGTGCGGCTGTGCGACGCGTTCGAGATCCCGCTGGTGTTCGTCGTCGACACGCCCGGGTTCCTGCCCGGTGTGGAACAGGAGAAGATCGGCGTCATCAAGCGTGGCGGACGCTTCCTGTTCTCCTACGTCGAGGCGTCGGTGCCGAAGGTCACCGTGGTGATCCGCAAGTCCTACGGGGGCGGTTACGCCGTGATGGGCTCCAAGCAGCTGGGCGCCGACGTGAACCTGGCCTGGCCCACCGCGCGGATCGCCGTCATGGGCGCGGAGAGCGCGGTCAGCTTGATCGGAGCCAAGCAGATCGAGGCCGCGCCCGAGGACCAGCGCGCCGCGATCCGCAAGCAGATGATCGACTTCTACAACGCCACCGTGGCGACGCCGTGGGTGGCCGCCGAGCGCGGATACGTCGACGCGGTCATCGAGCCGTCGACGACCCGGCTGGAGATCCGTCGTGCGCTACAACTGTTGCGGGACAAGGCTATTGCCCGCAACCCACGCAAGCATCACCTGCTGCCGCTCTAGTCTCCGGAACACGATCGGGCCGCACCCCCTGGGGTGCGGCCCGATTCGCGTCACGTGCGCCGAATGATCAGCTGACGGTGACGGATTCGATCACGACGTCGTCGACCGGCACGTCCTGGTGCATGCCCGCCGAGGACGTGGCGACGCCCGCGATCTTGTCGACCACGTCGGCGCCTTCGGTCACCGCGCCGAAGACGGTGTAGCCCCAGCCCGCCGCCGTGGGCGCGGAGTGGTTGAGGAAGTCGTTGTCGGAGACGTTGATGAAGAACTGCGCGGTGGCCGAGTGCGGGTCGTTGGTGCGGGCCATCGCGACGGTGTACTTGTTGTTCTTCAGGCCGTTGTTCGCTTCGTTCTGGATGGGCGCCTGCGTGCCCTTCTGGCGCATACCGGGCTCGAACCCGCCGCCCTGGATCATGAAGCCGGGAATGACGCGGTGGAAGATCGTGCCGTTGTAGTGGCCGGCGTTCACGTAGTCCACGAAATTGCGCACCGTGTTCGGCGCTTTCTGGTCGTCCAGTTCGAGGACGATCGGTCCGTAGTTCGTCGAGAGATTCACCTTGGTCATACGCCCACCTTTCCATTGTGGTCGGTACCGGTCAGCAGGACGGGGTCGATTGGTCGTCCGGCATCGATTTTCCGGCCCGTCGGCACAGCATTCCGGCATTCGGCTCCGAACATACTGAGGACCCGCGATTTCTCCCGGCGGCGCGACGCCCGCGCGGACAGACGGGCAGATAGCATTGCCAACCGTGCCCGACGCCGCTACCGCTGTTCTCACGAAACCTCCCGCCGCCCCGGTGGTGACCCCGAACGATTTCCGGACCGCTCGGCTCATCGCACTGGTCGCAGGCCTGCTCGGCGCGCTGTTCGCGCTGGCGACTCCGTTCCTGCCGGTCACGCAGACGACCGCGGTGCTGAAATGGCCGCAGAGCGGGACGCTCGGCAACGTACAGGCGCCGCTGATGTCGCAGGTCCCGATCGACCTGAAGGCGACGATCCCGTGCGAGACCATCGCCCAGCTGCCCGAGCGGGGCGGCATGCTGCTGGCCACCGCGCCGCCGCAGGGCGACCGGGCCTCGCTGGAGGCATTGTTCGTGCGGGTCTCGGAGACTTCGGTCGATGTGATCGATCGCAACGCTGTGGTGGTGTCGGCCGACCGCAGCCGCATGGGCGAGTGCACGTCGCTGAACATCAGCTCGGACAGCGAGCGCACCTATGGCGCGTTCGCCGGGCTCGGCAAGCAGGTGGAGCGGCCGGTCGAGGGTGCGGCGCCCGGGGCGACCGAGCTGGTCACCGTACCGGTTGAGGGGCAGCTCGGCGGCGATCTGCGGCCCCAGGTGGTGGGTGTGTTCTCCGATCTCAAGGGCGCGGCGCCGGCGGGGTTGTCGTTGGACATGACGGTGGACACCCGTTTCTCGTCCAGCCCGACCGCGATCAAACTGATCGCGATGATCGCGGCGGTGCTGTGCACACTGATCGCCCTGGCGGCGCTGGCCCGGCTGGACAGCAGTGACGGGCGCGGGCACCGCCGGTTCCTCCCGGCGAACTGGCTGAAGCCGACCTGGGCGGACGGCGCGGTGATCGGCACGCTGCTGGTGTGGCATTTCGCCGGCGCGAACACCTCCGACGACGGTTACATCCTCAGCATGGTGCGGGTGGCCCCGCACGCGGGCTACATGGCCAACTACTTCCGCTGGTACGGCGTGCCGGAGGCGCCGTTCGGCTGGTACTACTACGTGATCCAGGTCTTCTCGGAGATCTCCACCGCCAGTCCCTGGGTGCGGTTGCCCGCTCTGGCCTGCGCGATCCTGTGCTGGCTGGTGATCAGCCGCGAGGTGGTGCCCCGCCTCGGCCGCGGTGTGCGCATGAGCAAGGTGGCGCTGTGGACCGGCGGACTGGTGTTCTTGGCGTTCTGGTTGCCGTTCGACAACGGATTGCGCTCGGAGCCGATCGTCGCGCTCGGTGCGCTGCTGACCTGGGTGTCGATCGAGCGGGCTATCGCGACCGGACGGCTGCTGCCCGCCGCGGTGGCCGTCCTGGTGGCGGCGTTCACCCTGGCGGCCGCGCCGACGGGCCTGATGTGCGTGGCGGCGCTGCTGGCCGGTATCCGTCCGATGGTGCGCATCGTGGTGCGTAAGCACCGGCATTTCGCCGCGCTGGGCGCGGGGCGGTGGGGCTCGACGCTGCCGTTGCTCGCGCCGATCGCCGCGGCGGGCGTTCTCGTGCTGACCGTGGTCTACAGCGACCAGACCTTCGCCGGCATCCAGGAGGCCAACCGGGTGCGCCAGGTGACCGGGCCGAACCTGGCCTGGTACGAGGACTACCTGCGCTACTACTACCTGTTCGTGGAGACCGTCGACGGTTCGCTGTCGCGGCGCTTCGCCTTCCTGGTGATGCTGCTGTGCCTGTTCACCACCATGCTGGTGCTGCTGCGGCGCAGGCAGGTGCCGGGTATCGCGAGCGGTCCGACCTGGCGATTGATGGGCGTGGTCTTCGGAACCATCTTCTTCATGATGTTCAACCCGACCAAGTGGACCCACCACTTCGGCGCGTACGCGGGCATCGCGGGTTCACTTGCCGCGGTCACCGCGGTCGCGGTGTCGGCGAGCGCTCTGCGGGCCCGCAAGAACCGGGCGATCTTCCTGGCCGGGTTGCTGTTCGTGCTCGCGGTCGCGTTCTCCGGCATCAACGGCTACTGGTACGTGTCCAGCTTCGGCGTGCCGTGGTTCGACAAGCGCATCTCGCTGCACGGTTACCAGTCGAACACGGTCATGCTCATGCTGTTCGGCCTGGCACTGGCGCTGGTCGGGTGGTACGCGCTGCGGGAGGACTACACCAAGCCGCAGCCGTCGGCGAAGACCGCGCGCGGCAGGCGGATCCGCCGGTTCGCGGCGATCCCGCTGACCGTGGTCGCCGCGCTGATGGTCGCGCTGGAGGTGCTCTCGCTGGTCAAGGGCGCGGTCTCGCAGTATCCGGCGTACTCGCTGGCCCGGTCGAACTTCGACGCCCTCGGCGGCAGCACCTGCGGCTTGGCCAACGACGTGCTGGTGGAGCCGGACCCGAACGGCGGCAGGCTGGAGCCGGTCATCGATCCGGCGCATCCGCCGACCGATCCGGCCGACCCGCTGGCCGGCGTCGACCCGGTCGGCTTCGCCCCGAACGGCGTACCCAACGATCTGTCCGCCGACAGTGTCGAGGTCAAGCCGGGCACCGGCAACACCTCTACCCAGTCGGTCGGCGCGGCTTTCGCGGAGGGGCAGAGCGCGGGCACCGGTGGCGGTCAGGGCGCGCTCGGCGTCAACGGTTCCACCGTCGCCCTTCCGTTCGGCCTCGACCCGGCGACCACGCCGATCCTGGGCAGCTACCAGAACGGCGTGCAGCAGCCGGCGAACGTCACCTCGAGCTGGTACGAGCTGCCCGCCCGTTCGGCGGACAAGCCGCTGGTGGTGATCTCGGCCGCCGGTCGCATCCTCTCCTTCGACGACACCGGCGCGATGAAGTACGGCCAGTCGCTGACCGTCGATTACGGCAAGCGGCTGCCCGACGGCAGCGTGCAGAAGCTCGGCACCTATCTGCCGCGTGACATCGGCCCGTTCCCGTCCTGGCGCAACCTGCGGGTGCCGCTGGACGAGATCGCGCCCGACGCCGACGCGGTGCGCATCGCCGCCAACGACCCGATCCTGATCGGGGACCAGTGGCTGGCGTTCACGCCGCCGCGGATGCCGAAGTTGCAGACGCTCAACAGCCTGCTGGGCTCCCAGCAGCCGATCCTGCTGGACTGGGCGGTGGGTCTGCAGTTCCCGTGCCAGCGCCCGTTCGACCACGAGAACGGCGTGGCCGAGGTGCCCGGCTACCGCATCCTGCCGGACCGTCCGCTGGCCATCAGCTCGACCAACACCTGGCAGGCCGAGGAATTCGGCGGTCCGCTCGGCTTCTCCCAGATGTTGGCGAAGTCGACCACCGTGCCCACCTACCTGAAGGACGACTGGGCGCGCGACTGGGGCTCGCTGGAGCGCTACGACCGGTACGACCGCAACGCCGTCCCGGCGAAGCTGGAGACCGGTACGACCACCCGTTCCGGGTTCTGGTCGCCGGGTAGTTTGCGGGTGCTGTCTCTTATAC
>NZ_JBHVDM010000069.1:0-37473 GCF_042802775.1 Nocardia sp. NPDC057455
GACTAGGGAGTCGTTAGACTCCGAACGTGGTCCTCTTCTTCGAGATTCTGCTGGTGGCCGTAGCCGTTCTGATCGGCTGGTTCGGCCTCTACGTCTTCTACCGGCTGTTCACCGAATCATGAGCGAACTCGCGAGCGAAGGTTCCAACCCGGCCGAGCGAGCGAGTGAACAACTGAACGGAGACACCCCGGCTGATTCCGCCGGTCGCCGCAGTGGCGACCAGGCCGTAGCCGACGCTGCCGAACGGGCGAAATCGACCGGCGCCCGAAACATCCCCGTCCTACCGGATCTTCCGCTGCCCGAGGACACCGCCAATCTGCGCCTCGGCCCGGATCTGAGCGCCTCGATGCTCGCGCTGCTCCCGCTGGTGGGCGTGTGGCGCGGCGAGGGTGAGGGCAACGATCCCGAACGGGGGGACTACCGGTTCGGCCAGCAGATCGTCGTCTCACACGACGGTGGTGACTACCTTGCCTGGGACTCCCGCTCCTGGGTCATCGAGGCCGACGGTAACTACGGCGGCCCCGACCTGCGGGAGAGCGGCTTCTGGCGGGTCGGCATCGACGGCAACGACGAGGTCATCGAGTTGCTGCTGTCGCACAGCAGCGGCATCGTGGAGCTGTTCTACGGCCAAGCACTGACCCAGTCGTCCTGGGAACTGGCCACCGACGTGGTGATCCGCAGCCAATCCGGTGTCGTCGTGGGCGGCGCCAAGCGCCTCTACGGCATCGTCGAAGGCGGCGATCTGGCCTACGTCGAGGAACGCGTCGTAGCCGACGGCCCCCTCGAACCTCGCCTCTCGGCCCGCCTCCAGCGCTACATCGGCTGAACACCCCCCAGCGCGGAACAGCCCCCGAGCCATACCGGTGCGACTCTCATCGCACGGGTCCGGTCGGACAGACCGGGGCTCGGGGGCCGGGTGACTGCCTGGAATTCGCTTGCGCTCGCGCGGGCGAAATCCACCTGCAGCGGTGGCGCTAGCGGACAGCCACCTCACGTGTCCTATGAATTTCCATTCGTCGAACCACCTCCTCTCTCGTGTACGAACGAATCTAGCGAGGTGTCAGCAACTCGGCAACGGAATTTCTCGGTGGGCGGAATCGGTGCCGCCGCACGGTGTGGCTCGTGCCGCGAATTCCGTTGCGACCAGGCCCGATGCGGTGATCCGGAGCACCGCGTCGGCCTGATGGTCCTCTGGCAGTTGATGTGTGACGACGACCACGATGCGATCGGTTTCGACGAGGCCGCTGTCGACGTCCAGCAGGTCGCGCAGCAGCTGTGCCCCGGGCGCGGCCTCCAAGTGCTCCGTCGGTTCGTCGAGCAGCAGCACCCGCGCCGGTGACACCAGTGCCCGCGCGAGCAGGATCCGGCGACGCTGGCCGCCCGACACAGCGGCCGCTCCCCCGGCCAGGTCGGTGTGCACTCCCTCCGGCAGCCCGTCCAGCCAGTCTGCGAGACCGACTGTCCGCAACGCCTTCTCGGCTTCTTCGGCGGTCAGATCACCACGCGCGACCCGCAGATTCTCCAGCACGGAGGTGCCGAACAAGTGCGCGTCCTCGGCGAAGAAGGTGACGCCGGGGCGAGGTGTGTCGAACATTCCTGCCCACTTCATCAGCAGAGTCGTCTTCCCAGCGCCGCTGGGACCGGCCACCACGATCCGCCGTCCCCGAGGCAGTTCCGGCACGCGCGCGCCGAGCGCCCGCGCCGAGTCGGCGAGGTTCGTCCGCCGTCCTTCCTGCTGCGACTCGTAACCGACCTGGGAGGCAGAGGAGTTCGTCGCGGTGCCGGTGGGCGAACCGGGTTCGAAGTCGTCCAGGCGATGCAGAGCGGCACGGGCGGTCGTCAAGGCCTGCGCCGCCGCGGGCAGCGGACCGACCGCTTCGAACGCCGAGAGGGGCAAGAGGACCAGGACGACCAGCGCCATCGGTGTCATCGCGCCCGTCGTGCCGCCATCCGGGCCGTAGACGGTGATGCCGATCAACAGGGCGCCCAGCACTGCGACGCCGATCGAGAGTGGTGTCGCGGCGGCCGACCAGGCGCTGCGCCAGGCGGCCCGGTCTTCCGCGGTGACTGCCCGGCGTGACGCAGCTGCGGCCGCGCCGAGGGCGGCGTCGAGGCGACCCGCGACACGCAATTCGGCGGCGTGGTCGAGGACCGTCAGAGCCCGCGCGGTGAACTCCGCGCGGTCGGCGCGCACGGCGCGTTCCGCCTCGGACGCGGCAGCCGCCGACAACCAGGGCGCGACGACGCCCGACAGCGCAAGCGCACCCGCCAAAATCGCGGCCGCGGGCGGCGAGATCGTGGCCAGGAGCGCGACGGCGGCGACCGAGAGGACGAGGGCGACCGCTACCGGCACGAACACGCGGACCACCACGGCACCGAGGTCGTCGATGTCGCTGCTTACGCGGACCAGGAGATCACCGCGGCGCGGCGGCTTCATTTCCCCGGCCGGCGCATCCGACCGGTCGTCCGCGCTCGGCGAGACCTGGGGTCGGCGCAGCCAGAAATCCGAGCGCGCCAGCGTGCGGTAGACCGTGGTGCGCGCGGTCATCATGGCACGCAGGGCGACGTCGTGCGTGGCGAGACGTTCCAGGTACCGGCACAGACCGCGCGAGATGCCGAGCGCGCGCACCGCGACGACGGCGATACTCAGGTCGAGCACCGGCGGCATCTGCCAGGCTCGCGCGATCAGCCAGGCCGCCAGCGCGGCGAGCCCCAGTCCGCTGCCCAGCGCCAGCACGCCCCATCCGATCGCCACCGCGACCCGCCCGCGGGACAGTTCGAGCAGCGTCCACATCCGGCGTAGATCATCGAACATCGTGGAGCCGCTCAACGCAGGACCTCCGCCCGGTCGGCGCACACCTGGACGACGTGGTCAGCGGCGGCCAGCACACTCGGGCGATGGCCGATGACGACGACGGTCGCGCCCGCGCGAGCCCGGACCCGGAGGGCGGCCAGCACGGTGGCTTCAGCGGCGGCGTCGAGATGCGCGGTCGGCTCGTCGAGCAGCAGGATCGGCCGATCAGTGGCCAGCACCCTGGTCAGCGCGAGACGTTGGCGCTGGCCGAGCGACAAGCCGATGCCGCCCGGGCCGACCACGGTGTTCCAGCCGTGGGGCAGATCCTCCAGCACGGCATCGAAACCGGTGGCCAGACAGGCGGCTTCGAGATCGTCGACGACGCGCGCCGGGCCGCGGGCGGCACGGTCCACCGTTCGCGCGCCGAGCAGTTCGAGATTGTCCCGCAACGTGCCCGGCACCAGCACCGGCCGCTGCGGCAGCCAGGCCACGCGCGCCCACCATCGGTCCGGGTCCAGTTGCCGGACGTCCACACCGTCGACGGTCACGGCGCCTCGATCGGGTGTGATCAGGCCCAGGATCGCCTGCAACGCGGTCGATTTGCCGCTTCCGTTGGGACCGGCGAGCACCGTGAGGGAGCCGGGCCGCAAGGTCGCCGACAGGCCCGCGGGGGCGTACCCGTCTCGCGCCTGCACCGAGAGGTCATGGAGTTCGATCGCGCCCAGGCCTGCGGAGCTGCCGCGACGAACCGTCGCCATGGCGGGCTCCGGCACGGCACGGCAATCGTTTGCCGCATCGACGCCCGCCGGTTCGTCCGTTGCCACCGCGTGCTCTACGCCGTGGCCGGGCACCCACCGGATCGGCCCGTCGTCGGAGTCCGTCGCCACCGCACCATCCGCACCGGACCCGGCCACCCACTCGACCGGCTCGTCCTCGGAGTCCGTCGCCACCGCGCTGTGACCGAGCAGCTGCGCGATCGGGTCGTCGTCAGGGCCCGCTGCCGCTGCGCCTTCCACACCGTGGCCAGGCAGCCACGCGATCGGCCGGCCGCCGGGGTCCGGTGCCGCCGTGCCCTCCACACCGCGACCGGGCACCCACGCGGTGGGGTCGTCGTCAGGGTGCGGTGCCGCCGTGCCCTGCACACCGCGACCGCGTACCCACGCGGTCGGCTCGCCGTCAAGTGCCGTGGCCGTGCCGGCACCGCCGCCGACGCGCTCGGCAGGCGTGGACTCGAGGATGGCGAACGCTTTGTCCGCGGCCGCCATGCCGTCCTGGGCGGCGTGGAACCGTTCGCCCACCATGCGCAGTGGCAGGTACACCTCGGGGGCGAGCACCAGGACCACCAGGCCCGCGTACAGACTCATTTCGCCGTAGACCAGCCGCAGCCCGATCGAGACCGCGATCAGCGCCACGCTCAGGGTCGCGAGCATCTCCAGCACCATCGAGGACAGGAAAGCGACGCGCAGCGCCCGCATCGTGCGTCGCCGCAAAGCGTCACCGAGATCACGCACGCGGTGCTGCATGGTGCGTGCGGGGTCACGGCCAGTTCCGGCGTCGCCTTCCCGTCCGCCGGGATCGGATTCCGCGTCGCCGGTCTCGCGGCCGAGCGCGCGCAAGGTCGGCATGCCTGTGAACAGGTCGAGCAATTGGTCCGACAGCCGCGTGGTGGCCGCGAGGGTGGCTTCGGCCCGCCCCTGGGTCAGCAGCCCGATGAGGATCATGAAGATCGGGATGAGCGGCAAGGTGATCACCGCGATCACACCGGAGGCCGGATCATGGACCGCGATGACCGTGAGCACGATCGGCGGCACCAGCACCGCCAGCAGCAGAGCGGGCACGTAACCGACGAGATAGCCGCGCAGCCCGGACAAGCCCGTGCCGACGACCACGGCCAACTCCGTTCGGCGCGTGTCGAGTTCGCGCGGCGACAGCCGTGCGCCCGCAGCGAGCACCGCGCCCTCCAGCTCCGCGACCACGCTCGCGCCCGCTCGGTGCGCCAGCCGGGACTGCGCCCAGGTGGCGAGCACCCGCCCTGCGATCGCGAGCGAGAGTACGACCAGTTCGACCGTCCACGCGCCCAGGGTGCGCGAGCCCGGATCGGTGACCACCCCCGCCAGCACTCGTCCGATCAGCAACGCAGCCACCACGATCGCCCCGGTGACGACCAGCGACAGAGCCACACTCAGCGCGAGATAGCCGCGCGCCGAGCGGGCGTACCGCCACAGGCGCGGATCGATCGGCGGGCGGGCCATGACATCAATCCTGTACGCGCTGCATGGGCAGGCCGACCGGGGGTGGGATCTGCTCGACGGTGATCCGCTTGCGGAACACCCAGTACGTCCAGCCCTGGTACACCAGCACAACTGGCGTAGCCAGCGCCGCGGCCCAACTCATCACCTTCAGCGTGTACGGCGTCGAGGAGGCGTTGTAGATCGTCAGGTCGAAGGCCGCGTCGAGGGTCGAGGGAAGCACATTCGGGAACAGCGACCCGAACAGCAGCGCGGTCGCCGCCGCGACGGTCACCGTGGTGCCGGTGAACGCCCACCCGTCACGCTGAGCGAAGTCGGCGACCGCGGCGACGACCAGGCCGAGCACGGCCGACCCCAGCGGGATCCAGGTCCAGCCGGTCCCGTAGGACAGCTGGGTCCACAATCCGAATCCGCCGACCACGACCACCGTCGGTGCCAGCAGCAGCCGGGCGGTGCGCCGCGCGTCGTCGCGTACCTCGCCTGCCGTCTTGAGCACCAGGAACATCGCTCCGTGCAGCGCGAACAACAATCCGGTCGCCAACCCGCCGAGCAGGGCGTAGGGCCCGAACAAGTCGGCCACCGATCCCCCGAACTGCTTCTTCTCGTCGAGCGGAACCCCGTGCACCACATTGGCGAACACCCAGCCCCAGGCCAGCGCCGGAACCCAGGAACCGATGCCGATGCCGATATCGCAGCGCGCCCGCCAGCGCGGGTCGTCGATCTTGCCGCGGTACTCGATCGCGCAGATCCGCAGAATCAGCGCGACGAGCACGAGCAGCAACGCCAGGTAGAAGCCGGAGAACAGGCTGGCGTACCACTCCGGGAACGCGGCGAACATCGCGGCGCCCGCGGTGATCAGCCAGACCTCGTTGGCGTCCCACACCGGCCCGATGGTGTTGAGCACCGCGCGCCTGCGCCGGTCGGACCCCTTGCCGAGGATCGGCATGAGCATGCCGACGCCGAAGTCGAAGCCCTCCAGCACGAAGTATCCGGTGAACAGCGCGCCGATCAGGACGAACCAGAACTCTTGCAGACTCATCGCCGGCTCTCCTAGTAGGCGAACGAAAGGTGTTCGACGGCGGACTCTTCGGACCGTTGGCCGCCCGAGGTCGCATCCGGGCCGTGCGGCTCGGACGCGGCGGGTGCGGCCGGATCGGGTCCGTGGACCACGTACCGGCGCATCAGGTAGAACCACACGATCGCGAGCGCGCCGTACAGCAGCGTGAAGGTGATCAGCGAGAACAGCACGACGCCGGGCGAGTGGTTCGAGACGCCCTGCTGCACGGTGAGGCGCAGGTTCGGGTCACCGGTGGGATTGGGTACGACCACCCAGGGCTGGCGCCCCATCTCGGTGAACACCCAGCCGGCGCTGTTGGCCAGGAACGGCGTCGGGATGACCAGCAGGCTCAACCAGGAGAACCAGCGCTGGTCCGGCACCCGGCCGCGGCGAGTCAGCCACAACCCGGCCAGCGCGAGCAGCGCAGAGCCCGCCGACAACCCGATCATGGCGCGGAACGACCAGTAGGTGACGAACAGGTTGGGGCGGTAGTCACCGACGCCGAACTTCTCGTTGTAAGCCTTCTGCAGGTCGACCACGCCGTCCAAGGTCACGCCGGTGAACTCGCCCTCCGCCAGCCAGGGCAGCACGTACGGCACTTCGAGCACGTGGATGACGCTGTCGCAGTTGTTGTGCGTGCCGACGGTGAGCACGGAGAAGTCGGGGTCGGGCGCGGTATGGCACAGCGATTCCGCCGAGGCCATCTTCATCGGCTGCTGCTCGAACATCAGCTTGCCCTGCACGTCACCGGTGTAGACCAGTGCCGCCAGCGACACGATCGTCACGACGATGCCCGCCCGCGCCGCCGGCCGCCACATCGCCCGCGCCTCGGCCAGTTTGGCTTCGTCGCCGCCGCGCGCGTTGCGCACCATCCACCACCCTGCGATGCCGGCGACGAAAGTGCCCGCCGTCAGGAAGGATCCGGCGACCACGTGCGGGAAGGCCGCCAGCAGTGTGTTGTTGGTGAGCACCTCCACGATGCTCTGCAGCTCCGCGCGGCCGGTTTCCGGGTTGTAGCGGGCGCCGACCGGATGCTGCATGAACGAGTTGGCCGCGACGATGAAGTACGCCGAGGCGTTCACGCCGATCGCGACCATCCAGATCGCGCCCAAGTGCAGCAGTTTGGGCAATCGGGTCCAGCCGAAGATCCACAGCCCGAGGAAGGTCGACTCCATGAAGAAGGCGATCAGGCCTTCCAAGGCCAGCGGGGCGCCGAACACGTCACCGACGAACCGGGAGTACTCGCTCCAGTTCATGCCGAACTGGAACTCCTGCACGATGCCGGTCGCGACGCCGAGCGCGAAGTTGATCAGGAACAGCTTGCCGAAGAACTTGGTCAGCCGCAGCCAGTGCTGCTTGCCGGTGACGACCCACGCCGTCTGCATGGCCGCAACCAGCGGCGCGAGACCGATCGTCAGCGGCACCAGAAGGAAGTGATAGACCGTGGTGATGCCGAACTGCCATCGGGAGATGTCCAAGGCGTTCAAGCCGGCCTCCTCTATCTACGACGTGTCGTAGTAAGACTACGTCGGAGACGACCGGCAACTAGTGAGTCCTAGGCCACGCCACCAGGCAGATTCCGCCCATTTCGCCTGTTTCCCGTGCTCATCGCCACCCCGTGCCCGCCCGAGTAGGACGGAGATCACGGAGCGACGCCGATCACCGCGTCGGCACCGCCGTCCGCGCCGGGCCGGCGTGACCACCGATCCCGTCTACGCGAGGCGATTCGCCGGGTCGGCCCGGAACTCGAGCGGCATCGGGCGCAGAACTTCGAACGCGAATTCGTGCCGCCTCACCGGCCCGGCACGAATACCCGGAGAGGCGGCACGATCACCAGTCGCCGATGGCCCCGGCCCGCTCGATGCCGCGATCGACCAGCCCGATGATCTCTTCGGCGTTGTCCGGCGCGGACATCCGCAGCCCGTCGAGCGAATTGACCCGCGCCGCAAGCGAGATGCTCGACAGCATCCAGACGCTGTCGCAGGTGAGCAGGTCGGCGGTGAACAGCGAGTCGTAGCGGCAGCGCCAGCCCGCCTTCTCGGCTTCGGCGAACAGCGCGCGCTGCGTGACGCCGGGCAGCACGCCGTTCTTCGCGGGCGGGGTGATCAATTGCTTGTCGCGGGCGATCACCACGGTGGACCGCGGCCCTTCCAGCACCCGGTTCTCCGTGCTGGTGAAGATCACGTCGTCCGCGCCCATCCGCGCGGCGAACCGCAGGGCGGCCATATTGGTGGCGTAGGAGAGCGTCTTGGCGCCGAGCAGCTGCCAGGGCGCCGCCTGCGCGAGGTCGACCGAGATGCCGCGCGAGAGGCTCACCACCGCGATACCTTCGGTGCGGGCCTTCTCCACGCGCTCGGGCACCGGCGCCACGAGCACGAAAGCCGTCGGCACCGGCACGGCGGCAGCGAGGTCACCGGTCTTGACCTTGTCGGGCGCGCCGGCCAGCTCGGAGTCGCGGCCGCGGGTCAGCACCAGCCGCATCACCCCTTCGCGTTCGCTGCCCCACTCCTTGGCGGCGGTCTCCACCGCCTCGCGCCACTTGCCCAGTTCCGGCTCGGGCAGATCGAGCGCCTGTGCGGAGCGGCGCAGTCTGCCTAGATGAAATTCGATCGCACACGCGACGCCCGCGCGCACGAGCACCGTTTCGAACACACCGTCGCCACGTAATACGCCGATATCGTCAGCAAACAACAACGGCGCATCCGAATCTCGGACCGCACCATCGAGAGTTACCAGAACTCGATCCACCATGCGACGAGCGTAGGCGGTGTGAGCGGCCAATGCCTACGTCACGGCCGCTTTTGCCAGACCTTTTGTGCAGCCGCACCGCAGCGCCCGCCTTAATGCTCGGACAATGCCGATCGGCTATGCCGGACCGCGGCGTCGTGGCCCGGTTCGCGCATCGCCGGGCCGCCCCGCCTAGAGTGGAGAAGGTGTCCGTGGTCGTTGCGCCCAGCCCCCTGCTCGATGTGTCGGGAGCCGTCGCGGGAGCGGCGGGTTCGCCCGACGCCGCCGTCGCCTGGCATTACGGCGATCCGTTCGGCGAACAGCGCGCCGCGGTGGATCGCGCCGCGATCGTCGACCGCTCGCACCGATTCGTCCTGCGCATCACCGGCGGGGAGCGGCTGACCTGGTTGCACACCATCACCAGTCAGCATGTCGCCGCCCTCGGCGACGGACAGTCCGCCGAGAACCTCGACCTGGATCTCAACGGCCGGGTGCAGCATCACTTCGTGCTCACCGAGCTGGACGGCACCGTCTGGATCGATACCGAGGCCGAGCGCGGTCCCGGCCTGCTCGGGTTCCTGCAGAAGATGGTGTTCTGGGCCGACGCCGCGCCGGTCGAAGCCGCCGACCACGCGGTGCTGAGCCTGCTCGGACCGGGCGTAGCCGACCTGACCGAAGCGCTCGGCGTCCCGGCCCTGCCCGGTGTGTACGAGGCGGCGCCGCTGCCCGGCGGCGGCTTCCTGCGCCGGATGCCGTGGCCGACGGCGGACTCCTTCGACTTGGTCGTCCCGCGCGACCGGCTGACCGACCTCTGGACCCGGCTCACCGCGGCAGGCGCCACCCCCGCCGGGATGTGGGCGTTCGAGGCGCTGCGCGTCGCGGCCGTTCGCCCGCGGATCGGCCTGGACACCGACGAGCGGACCATCCCGCACGAGGCCCGCTGGATCGGCGGCGTCGCAGAACACGGAGCGGTGCACCTGGACAAGGGCTGCTATCGCGGCCAGGAGACCGTGGCCAGGGTGCACAACCTCGGCAAGCCGCCGCGGCACCTGCTGCTGTTGCACCTGGACGGTTCGGCGGACGAGCGCCCGGTCACCGGCGACGACATCACCGCGGGTGGCCGCGCGGTCGGCAGGCTCGGCACGGTCATCGACCACTACGAGTTCGGCCCGATCGCCCTCGCACTGGTCAAGCGCGCCGTTCCGGCCGATACCGCGCTGGCCGCCGGACCGGTGGCCGCGTCCATCGATCCCGATTCGGTGCCCGTCGACGACGTGCCGCAGGCGGGCCGGGTCGCGGTCGACCGGTTGCGCGGGCGTTGATCCGTTGACGAAACACCGTCCGGCGTGGGATTTTTCCAGCCGACACGCCCACCCGTGCTCAGCGCCGAGCCTCCCCATCCGTGACGAGAGGAGCGCTGCCCATGCGCGTCGGTGATACCGGCGAGGTGCTCGCCGCCTGTGTCGTGCACGCCGATCTCGAGGTGCCGACCAGGGTGGGTCGTACCGCTATCGACAAGCGACCGGTGACGGGCCGGGTCGCGGTACGCGCACTCGGCTTGGACGGCGATCACGTCTGCGATACCAAGCACCACGGTGGCGTGCACCAGGCCGTCTACGCCTACGCCGACGAGGACGCCCGCCGCTGGGGCACGGAACTCGGCCGTGCGCTGCCCGCCGGGTGGTTCGGCGAGAACCTGCGGGTCGGTGGACTT
The DNA here is from genome assembly GCF_042802775.1 of Nocardia sp. NPDC057455. NCBI lineage: Bacteria > Bacillati > Actinomycetota > Actinomycetes > Mycobacteriales > Nocardiaceae > Nocardia > Nocardia sp. NPDC057455. The sequence goes on from NZ_JBHVDM010000069.1 coordinate 10,542, forward strand.
CCGGTCAGCGACTCGGTGATCGGCGCGCGCTGGTCGGTCGGCGACACTCTGCTGGAGGTCAGCGCTGCGCGCGTGCCGTGCGCGACGTTCCAGCACTGGAGCGGCGAGCGGCAGTGGGTCAAACGGTTCGCCCTGCGCAGCGACACCGGCGCCTACCTGCGGGTGCTCACCGAGGGAACGATCGGAGCGGGCGACCGCATCTCGGTGGTGCACGTCCCCGAGCACGGCATCACCGTCCGCGACCTGTTCACCGGCGCCGATCTCGACCTGCTGGCGATCCTGCTCGCCGACGAGCCGACCATCTCCGACGATGTGCGCATGCAGGTCGAACGGCACGCGCGCAGGCATACCAACGCCACGCGGGCCGCGGCGCACCGGCATGCGGCGGCCGGCCGCACCGACGACATCGGCACGGGAGCGCAACTGTGAGTGTGGAACTGGTCGAAGTCGTCCGCTCCGGCTTCCGCGAATGCGTGCACCGCGGCTCGGTGGTGGCGCTCGACGCGGCGGGCGAGCCCACCCTCGAACTCGGCGAAGTGCACCTGCCGATCTTCCCGCGCTCGACGAACAAGCCGATGCAGACGATCACTCTGCTGCGCAACGGTTTCCAACCGCTCGACGACGCCGAACTGGCCATCGCCACCGCCTCCCACTTCGGCGAACCGGACCACATCGCGCTGGTGCGCAGACTGCTGGACCGCTTCGGTCTGCCCGACTCCGCCCTGGCCTGCCCGCCCGATCTGCCGTACGACGAGCGCGCCCGCGCCGCGGTGCTTTCCGGCGGACAACCGCCCCATCCGATCTACATGAACTGCTCCGGCAAGCACGCGGCGATGCTGGCGACCTGCGCGGTCAACGGCTGGCCCACCGAGGGCTACCAGGACCGGACGCATCCGCTGCAGCGCGCGGTGATCGCAACGGTGGCCGACCTGACCGGCGAGCCGGAAGCCGATCTGGGCATCGACGGCTGCGGGCTGCCGATCATCCCGGTCTCGCTGGTCAACCTCGCGCGGGTGTTCTCGGCCATGGCGACGGCCGAGCCCGGCACCCCGGAGCGCCGGGTCGCCGACGCGGTGCGCGCGCATCCGCGAGTGATTTCCGGCACGAACGGGGCCGATCTGCTCGCCATGCAGGCCACCCCTGGGTTGGTGTGCAAGATCGGCGCGGACGGCGTGCACGCAGGCGCGTTGCCGGACGGATCGGCTTTCGCGTACAAGATCGAAGACGGCCACGATCGAGCGCGAATGCCGTTGACGCTGGCGATTCTGCATCGGATGGGGATCGCGTGGACCGATGCGCATGCCGAGCTGGCGGCCCCGGCGGTGCTCGGCGGGGGCGCGCGGGTCGGTGTGATTCGCGCGATACCAGGGGTCGTCTAGGTATCCACCGCAGGGCGACAAGCGGGCAAACGGCACCGGTTCCGGAGTTCTTCACCCACTCCTGGAAGCGGGACCGCCTGACACACGCTAAAGTGTCTGTCAGGAAGAGTATTAATTCGAACGGGGCCGCCACCAAACCCCAGGCCGCCCCGCTGTGACGCGAGGGGGTCAGCCATGGGCCGTGGCCGGGCTAAGGCAAAGCAGACCAAGGTCGCGCGCGAGCTGAAGTACAGCTCGACGCCGACCGACTTCGCGAGCCTTCAGCGCGAGCTTTCGGGAAGCCCCACCTCCCAGCGGAGTGGTGGTGTGCTGTCCGATGAGCACGACGCGGACGACTCTTTGTCCCGCTGGGACGAGGACGACTACGACGACTGGCGCCGCTGACTCGGATTTACGTCTGAAGGGGGAGGCCGGCGGGCCTCCCCCTTCGATCGTTGTCGCGGGTTGACGTCACAGGCGCCGAAAAGGCTTGCAACACACCAGAGTCCCGCATCGAACGAGGATGCGGGACTCTGACGTGTCTTCGCCGCGTCAGAACCGCGGATGCTCCCCGACCAAGACGGCGCGCAAGGCGTCGGCGTCTTTGGCCTTCTTGACGGTGCCCAGCGTCCAGCACTCGATGTGCCGCGCGGTCAGCACCGCCAGCGCTCGGTCCACGTCCTCCGGTGCGACAACGGCGACCATGCCGACGCCCATGTTGAACGTCTTCTCCATCTCGGCCCGCTCCACCCGGCCGCGCTGGGCGATCATCTTGAAAACCGGCGCCGGGTTCCAGGTGCCGCGATCCAGTTCGGCCACCATGCCCGGGGGCAGCACCCTGGCCAGGTTCGCCGTCAGGCCGCCGCCGGTGACGTGGGCGAAAGTGCGCACGTCGGTCTCGGCGATCAGCGCGAGGCAGTCCTTGGCGTAGATCCGGGTCGGCTCGAGCAGTTCCTCACCCAAGGTGCGGCCGAATTCCTCGACGTGGCCGGTGAGCGACATGCGGTCGATGTCGAGCAACACCTTGCGGGCCAGGCTGTAGCCGTTGGAGTGCAGTCCGGAGGACCCCATGGCGATCACCACGTCGCCGGGACGCACCCGGTCGGGACCGAGCACCGCGTCGGCCTCGACCACGCCGATGCCGGTGGCGGACAAGTCGTAATCGTCCGGGTCCATCAGCCCGGGATGCTCGGCGGTCTCACCGCCGAGTAGCGCGCAACCGGCGCGCACACAGCCCTCCGCGATACCGGAGACCAGTTCGGCGACCTTCTCCGGGACGACCTTGCCGATGGCGATGTAGTCCTGCAGGAACAGTGGCTCCGCACCACAGACCACGAGATCGTCCACCACCATCGCGACCAGGTCGAGACCGACGGTGTCGTGCTTGTCCATCGCCTGCGCCACCGCGATCTTGGTGCCGACGCCGTCGGTGGAGGCCGCCAGCAGCGGTTCCCGGTAGCCGCCCTTCAACGCGAACAACCCGGCGAAACCGCCGAGGCCGCCTTGAACCTCGGGCCGGGTCGCCTTCTTCGCCAATGGCCCGAACAACTGGACTGCGCGGTCACCTGCCTCGATGTCCACGCCTGCCGCGGCGTATGAGGCACCACCACTGGGGGTCTGTTCAGTCATCTTCGGGGAAAGCTCCAAACCGAATCGGCGGATAGATGCCTGCTCACGCTACCGGAGCCGGATAACGACCCCGCACCGGTGTTGGCTCGCCCTCTTGACAATAGGGCAGAACCAACCGTAAAGCGGACGATCAGTCCGCCTCTTCTGTATCGAGCCGTCCGGCCTGCTCCCGGCGGCGGCGTTGCCGCACCGGGTCGGGCACCGGCACCGCGCCGACCAGGCGCCGGGTGTACTCCTCCCGCGGCGCGCGCAGAATGCGATTCCGCTCACCCTCCTCGACCACCGCCCCGTCGCGCAACACCACGATCCGGTCGGCGAGCTGGTCGACCACCGCCAGGTCGTGGCTGATGAACAGGCATGCCCAGCCGCACTCGCGCTGTAACTGACCGAACAGCTCCAGCACCGCCGCCTGCACCGACACGTCCAGCGCGCTGGTCGGCTCGTCGGCGACCAGCAGATCCGGGTCGAGCACCAAGGCTCGGGCCAGGCTCGCGCGCTGACGCTGCCCGCCGGACAACTCGTGCGGGTAGCGGTGTTCGGCGCCCGCGGGCAAACGCACGTCGTCGAGCAGTCCGCGTACCCTGGCTCGGATCTGCGCGGAGCTTCCGGCCTTGTGCACGAACAACGGCTCGGCCACGCACTCACCGACGGTGAGCCGGGGGTTCAGCGAACTGGCCGGGTCCTGGAAGACGAATCCGAAACGCCGCCGGATGGGCCGCAGCCTGCGCTGCGACAGCCCCACGATGTCCTGCCCGCGCACGCGGACCGTCCCGGAGGTCGGCCGTTGCAGCGCCGCCACGCAGCGGCCGATGGTCGACTTGCCCGATCCGGATTCTCCGACCAGGCCCAGCGTCTCGCCGGGCGCGATGCGCAGGCTCACCCCGTCCACGGCGCGGAACCGCGGCCGGCCGAACGCGCCGGGGAATTCGACCACCAAGTCGCGAATCTCGAGCACCGGATCGGTTTCGGTTCCGGTGCGGTCGGGCGGCCCGTGCTCGATCTGCTCGGCGCCCAGGTGCGGTACCGCGGCCAGCAGGGCGCGGGTGTACTCCGCCGCGGGACGGGCGAACAGCTCGTCCACCGGCGCCTGCTCGACCACCGCGCCGTCGCGCATCACCACCACGCGGTCGGCGATATCGGCGACCACGCCCATGTTGTGGGTGATCAGCACGATCGCGCTGCCGATCCGGTCGCGCAGGTCCCGCAGCAGGGCGAGGATCTCGGCCTGCACCGTGACGTCCAGCGCCGTGGTCGGCTCGTCGGCGATGATCACCTTCGGTTCACAGGCGATGGCGATGGCGATCACCACACGTTGTTTCTGTCCACCGGAGAGCTGATGCGGGTAGTAACCCACCCGGTGCTCCGGGTCGGGCAATCCCACCAGGCGCAGCAATTCCACCGCGCGTGCCTTCGCGGCCTTCTTGGTCATGTCGGTGTGCGCCCGCAGCGCCTCGCCGATTTGGAAACCGACGGTGAACAACGGGTCCAGCGCTAGGCCGGGTTCCTGGAACACCATCGAGATCGCACCGCCGCGCACCGCGGTGAGCTGCTTTTCGCTCATCGCGGTGACCTGCTCGGTGCCCAGGGTGACCAGGCCACGCACGGTGGCGGTGGCGGGCAGCAACCCCATCGCGGTGCGCGAGCTGACCGACTTGCCCGAACCGGATTCCCCGACGACGGCCAGCACCTCCCCCGGATAGACCTCGTAGGAGACGTCGGTGACCGCGTGCACGGGACCCGTATCGGTGGCGAAGGTGACCGACAGCGATTCGATGGACAGGGCGGGGCGGCCCCGGTCCGCCGCGCAGGACTCAGGCATCGGTCACACCCTTTCCTCCGTCCGGCGCTACACCGGGCTTGCTCGCCACCGCCGCAGCGCGACGGGTACGCAGGATCGGGTTGAGCACTTCGTTGAGGCTCTCGCCGACCAAGGTCATGCCGAGCACGACGAGCACGATCGCGACACCGGGGAAGACACCGGTCCACCAGATGCCGTTGGACACGTCCGACAGCGCTTTGTTCAGGTCGAAGCCCCATTCCGCCGCCTGGGTCGGTTCGATGCCGAAACCGAGGAAGCCCAGCCCGGCCAGGGTGAGGATGGCCTCCGACCCGTTGAGCGTGACGATCACCGGCAGCGATTGGGTGACGTTGGCGAGAATGTGCCGGAACAGGATTCGCGTGGTCGACGCACCGGTCACCCGGGCCGCGTCGACGTACGGCTCCTGCTTCACGGCCACGGTCGCATTGCGCACCACCCGGAAGTACTGCGGCACGAAGACCGCCGTGATGGCCACCGCCGCGGACAACACACCACCGAGGCTGGTCGAGCGGCCGCCCGCGACCACGATGGATACCACGATCGCCAGCAGCAGCGTCGGAAACGCGTACATCGCGTCCATGAGCAGCACCAGCAGCCGGTCCGGCCACCGGCCGAGGTAGCCGGACAGCAGCCCCAGCGGCACCCCGATCAGCAGCGAGAGCACCAGCGAGATCGTGATCACCCACAGTGCGGTGCGCGCACCGTAGATCACCCGGGAGAACACGTCCTCGCCGCGCACCGAGGTGCCGAACCAATGCTCGGCCGACGGAGCCTGCTGGCGGGCGAACTCGACGCCGTCGGCGGCGCTCTGAGCGAACCCGTACGGAGCGATCAGCGGGGCGAAGACGGCGACGACCACGAAGACGCCGACCAACGCGAGCCCGAGGAGCAGCGTCGCGCGCTGCAATCCCGCGGTCATCGAGAACAACCGCAGGCCTGGTACGCCCCTTCGCGGCGCGGACGGCATCACCGGAGGTTCGTTCGCCAGTTCCGGAGCGGTCATCAGAACCTCACCCTCGGATCGATCAGCGCCACCAGCACGTCCACCACGAAACTCAGCACCACCACGATGAGCGCGATGAACGCGACGATGCCCTGCACGGCGATGAAGTCGCGCGCCGACAGGTATTGCGCGAACTGGTAGCCGAGGCCCTTCCACTCGAACGTGGTCTCGGTGAGCACCGACGCGCCGAGCATCATGGCGATCTGCATGCCCATCACCGTCACGATCGGGATCATCGCGTTGCGGAAGGCATGCCGTCCGGTCACCACGCGGCGGGACAGGCCGCGCGCCCGTGCGGCGTCCACGTAGTCGGCGCGCAGGGTCTGGATCAGGTTGATCCGCACCAGCCGCAGGAAGATGCCCGCGGTGAGCAGGCCCAGCGCGATGGACGGCAGCACGGCGTGTTTCAGCACGTCGAGCAGGTATCCGGAATCGCCGTACAGGATCGCGTCGAGCACCATGATGTTGGTCTTCGGCGAGACGTGCTGTAGCCGCAGTTCCACGTTGGTACTCGCCCGTCCCGCCACCGGCAGCCAGCCCAGCCGCACCGCGAACACCAGCTTGAGCAGCAGGCCGACGAAGAACACCGGCGCGGCGTAGAACAGGATGGCCAGCAATCGCAGCGCGGTGTCGGAAGCCGAATCCCGGTGGGTCGCGGCGTATCTGCCCAGCGGGACGCCGATCGCGAACGCCACGACCAGCGCCCAGCACACCAGCTCCAGCGAGGCCGCGCCATAGGTGAGTACCACCTCGCTGATCTCGCGATTGTCCTGGGAGCGCCCGAGGTCCCCGTGCAGCAGCCCGGAGAGGTAGTCCCAGTATTGAGCCAGGACCGGCCGGTTGAGACCGGCTGCCTCCTTGCGCGCCTCGATCTGCTGCTGAGTCATGCGCCCGCCCATGGCCGCGCTGATCGGATCGCCGACCACGCGCATCAAGAAGAACACGACCGTGACCAGGATCCACGCCGTCACCGGGATCAGCAGCAGGCGGACGCCCAGGTAGCGCAGCAACGCGGCGTGGCGAGAATCGTCGCCGCTCCCGCCTGTTCGCCGCAAGCCGAAGGTCCGGGCCCGGACCGGTGCCGGCGCGCTGTCCGGCGATATCGTCGCCCCGGGCCCGGCTGTACCGCCGGAACTCACTTGCTCAGCACCGTATAGCGGAACTTGAAGGACGCGTCGAGCGTCTGCTGCACGCCCTGCACGCCGGCTGCCGAGACTGCGATCTGCTTGCCGGACAGCAGCGGAACGATCGGCAGGAAGTTCTGCGCGAGGTCACGCTGCACCTGCTGGATCTGCGCGAGCCGCTTGTCCTTGTCGGGCTGGGTGGTCTGGGCGATCAGCTGCGCGGAGATGCCCGGATCCTCGAAATGCGACTGCAGGAAGTTGTTCGGGCCGAAGAACGGAGAGAGATAGTTGTCCGGGTCCGGGAAATCCGGGAACCAGCCGAACTGGTAGAGCGGGTAGGCGTCGCGGGCACGTTCACGCTGGTAGGTCACCCATTCGGTGGATTGCAGGTTGATCCGGAACAACCCGGTGGCCTCGAGTTGGGACTTGATCGCCGCGTACTCCTCGGAGCTGCTGGAGCCGTAGTGGTCAGGGTTGTATTGGAGATTCAGCTCCACCGGGGTCGGCACCCCGGCGTCGGCCAGGAATCTCGCCGCTCGATCCTTGTTCGGCTGGGCCCCGTAGATCTCCTTGAACGGCTCCGCCGCGCCCGGCACGCCCTGCGGCACCGACGAATACGCGGGCAGGTACGTCTTCTTGTAGACGCCGTCGGCCAGCGCGGACCGGTCGACGGTGGACGCGACGGCCTTGCGCACGGCCAGCTTCTGCGCGGGCGTACCGCCCGGCATGGTGTTGAGATTGAACACGATGTAGCGCAGTTCGCCGCCGGGGCCCTCGTGCACGGTGACCTCGCTGTCGCCGCGCAGCGACTCGATGTCGGTGGGTGTGAACGACCGATACCCGACGTCGAGCGAACCGTTCTGCAGGTCGAGTTTCATGTTGTCGGTGGTGGCGTAATACTTCGTCGACACCGTCTCGGTTCTCGGCGTGCCGAGGATGCCGTTGTAGTCGGCGAACGCCTGGTACTCGACCAGCTTGTTCTTGTCGTAACCGGCGATGGTGTACGGGCCGGAGTAACCCTTGCCCTTCACCACGTCCTCGTCCGGCAGCACTCGGTCCGGCGGGTACACCTTCTCGTCGACGATCGGCCCGGCCTGGGTGGGCAGGATCGCGGGGAAGGTCTGGTCGTCGGCCACCTTCAGCGTGAACGCGACGGTGCGCGCGTCCACCACATCGGTCTTCTCCAGGTTGCCGAGCAGCGACGCGGGCCCGTTCGGGTCGTTGATCCGCAGCATCCGATCGAAGGAGAACTTCACGCTGGTCGCGGTCAACGGGTTGCCGTTGGCGAATTTCAGGCCGTCCTTCAGCGTGCAGGTGTACACCGTGGGCGTGGTGAACTCGCACTTCTGCGCGGCATCCGGCCGCGGCGTCGCGTCGCCGGGCGCGAAATTGAGCAGGTACTGATAGATCTGCGTCTCGGCGACCAGCGACCCGTTGTCGTAGGCGGCCACCGGATCGAGCGAGAAGATCTTGTCGGTGGTGCCCGCCACCAGGCCGCCACCGTCATCGCCCTCGCCGGTTCGCCCGGAACCGCAGCCCGCCAGCACCGACGCCGCCAACCCCAGCAAGCCGACGGCCGCGATGGTTCGCGTTCCGATCCGTCGCTCCAACCACGAATTCCTCATCACGGCCCCACTTCTCGAGCGCCGCACCGCGCTCGGCGTGGATCGCGGGCCCGGTGCGGACACGGGTGAACATCCGGTCTGATCGGCACCGTACCTACGAAGCATTTTCGGCACGTTACGTTTTCGAAGAAAATTCGCGAGGCCGTCAGCATGCGCTATGGGCGCGGCCTACGACCGCCGGTAAAACCGGTCGAACGTCCAGGATTGCGGCCTGCGGCGGGGCGGGATGACTCGAGTACGCCACGCTGCGAGACAGGGCGTGACGATACCCGCGAACGCTTCCGACGAACCGTCACGCACCGCGGTGAAGCGGATTGCGGCGGTCGCCCGGAGCGGGCGACTCACCGGTGTGGGTGATGATGAGACGATCAGCGGCCGCTCACGGACGGCTCAGCGCGCTCGCATTCGCGTTGTCGCTCAGCAGCTCGGCCTCGGACTGGCCGGTGAGCATGCCCTCGAGCACGTTCTTCCCGACGGCCGCCTCGGTGGGCAGCGGGATCGGGTAGGTGCCGTCGAAGCACGCGGAGCACAGCCGGGAGCGCGGCTGCTCGGTCGCGGCGACCATGCCGTCGAGCGAGATGTAGCCGAGGGTGTCGGCGCCGATCGACCGGCGCACGCCCTCGACCATGTCCGCGACAGAGCCTTCGGTCCCCGCGCCGTTGGCGATCAGCTCCGCCCGCGAGGCGAAATCGATGCCGTAGAAGCACGGCCACTTCACCGGCGGCGAAGCGATCCGCACGTGGATCTCCAGCGCGCCCGCCTCGCGCAACATCCGGATCAGCGCGCGCTGGGTGTTGCCGCGCACGATCGAGTCGTCCACGACGATCAGGCGCTTGCCGCGGATCACCTCGCGCAGCGGATTGAGCTTGAGCCGGATGCCCAGCTGCCGGATGGTCTGGCTGGGCTGGATGAACGTGCGCCCGACGTAGGCGTTCTTCATCAGGCCCTGACCGTAGGGCACTCCCGACCCCTGCGCGTAGCCGACGGCGGCCGGTGTGCCGGATTCGGGGACCGGGATCACCAGATCGGCGTCGACCGGGTGCTCCTTCGCCAGGCGCCGACCGATCTCCACTCGGGTGGCATGCACCGACCGTCCCGCGATGGCGCTGTCCGGCCGAGCCAGGTACACGTATTCGAAGACACAGCCCTTGGGCTCGGGGTTGGCGAAGCGCATCGACCGCACGCCTTCGGCATCGATCGCCAGCAATTCGCCGGGTTCGATCTCGCGGACGAACGCGGCGCCGACGATGTCCAGCGCGGCCGTCTCACTGGCAACGACCCAGCCACGCTCCAGCCTGCCCAGGCACAGCGGGCGGACGCCGTGCGGGTCGCGCGCGGCGTAGAGGGTGTGCTCGTCCATGAAGGTCAGGCAGAACGCGCCCTTCAAGGTGGGCAGCAGTTCCATCGCGGCCTGCTCGATGCTGGAATCGGCGGAGGCGTGCGCGAGCAGCGCGGTGACCACGTCGGAGTCCGACGTCGCCGCGGCGGGCTGCGGGCGGCCGCCCCGCACGGAAGCGCCGAGCAAGCCGAGTTCGCGTGCGCGCCCGGCCAATTCGGCGGTGTTTACCAGATTTCCGTTGTGCCCCAAGGCGAGTCCGGAACCGACCGCGGTGGTGCGGAAGATGGGCTGCGCGTTCTCCCAGGTCACCCCGCCGGTGGTGGAGTAGCGGCAGTGCCCGACGGCGATGTGACCCGGCATGGCCGCCAGCGTCTGCTCATCGAACACCTGGCTGACCAGACCCAGATCCTTGAAGACCAGGATCTGCGAGCCGTCCGACACCGCGATGCCCGCCGCCTCCTGTCCGCGGTGTTGCAGCGCATAGAGCCCGTAATACGTGAGCTTCGCCACTTCTTCGCTCGGCGCCCAGACTCCGAAGACTCCGCACTCCTCGCGCGGCTCGTTCTCATCGACGTCCGGGGCGGGACAGGAGGGGGCGGAAATGCTCTGGACCGGCAGTTCGGCGTTGGTCACCGTTTGCTCCCTGTTCGGGCGGGCTGGGGGCAGATTTCATTCTACGGGTGCTCGGTGGCGCACCGGCACCGCCGCCGCATCCGAGTAGCAATCCGGGTGACCGAAGCGCGGCCGGTGCGACGCGGGCAACTGTTACGGTGCGCACCGTGACGACTACGGACGACGCGAGCACGACGGAGTCGGGTGCGGCCCCGGCGCGCAGGCCATGGCCTCGGATGGTGCTCTTTCCCCTCGCGGTGCTGAGCCTGCTCACCGCCCTGCTGGGCATCATGTACCTCGACTATGTCGTCGATCCGGAGAAGAACCTGCACGATTTCCCGATCGCCCTGGTCAACCAGGATGTGGGCGACACCATCGGCAACGGGGACACCGCGCGGAAGGTGAACTTCGGCGAGCAGATCACGCGGGCGCTGGCCGATGGGGTGCCGTCGGACAAGGTCGACCTGCGGGTGATCAGCATCAACGAGTCCGAGCGGCAGATGCAGTCCGGACAGGTCTACGGCGCGATCGTCATCCCCGGTGATTTCAGCAAGCAGCTCGGGAATCTGGGTGTGGGCAGCGTGATACCGGGCGATATCCAGCGGCCGATCATCACACTGCAGACGAATCCGCGCGCCGGCGCGTTCGGCACCCAGATCGTGCTCCGGGTCGGCGACGAGGCGCTGACCGAGGTGAACAAGCAGGTCGGCAAACAGCTGCTCGATCAGGTCGCCGCACAGCTGGCCCCGCCACCCGGCGGTCCGCCCGCGCCCGAGCTGACCGGCGCGAGCAAGGTCGCGCTGGCATCACCGATCGAGGTGGTCACGCAGCAGTACCATCCGCTGCCGCACGGGAGCGGGCAGGGGCTGACGGCGTTCTTCTACGCCCTGTTGCTGCTGCTGGCCGGCGTGGTCGGCGCGATGGTGATCCACACCATGATCGACGCGCAGCTCGGCTTCGTGCCCACCGAGTACGGCCCGTGGTATGTGCACTACCCGCCCACGCCGATCTCGCGGTTCAGGACGCTGCTGATCAAGTGGGGCGTGTTCGTGCTGGCGGCGAGCATCGTCTCCGCGGTGTTCCTCGGCGTCGGCGAGCTGCTGGACATGCCGATCGGCAACCCGCTCGCCCTGTACCTCTACAGCGTGCTGGCCCTGACCGCCGTGGGCGTCACCGGGCTCTCCATGCTGGCGGCGATCGGCTCGGCGGGCCTGCTGGTGAACCTGATCCTGTTCGTCATCCTCGGTCTGCCGTCCTCCGGCGGCACCGTGCCGATCGAGGCGACGCCGCGGTACTTCGGCTGGCTCGCTTCCTTCGAGCCCATGCACCAGGTGTTCCTCGGGGTGCGGTCGATCCTGTATTTCGACGCGAATTTCGAGGCGGGACTCACTCGTGGGGTGTGGATGGCGGTCCTCGGGCTGGCGATCGGGCTGGCGTTGGGCGCGGCGGTCACCCGCTTCTACGACCGTAAGGGGCTGGAGCGCCGCAACATCGTCCATACCTGAACCGGAACACGTCTCCGAACAACGATTTCCGCGCACACTCGACCGACCCGGCAGCGCCGAACAGGCGCGCGGGCGTCAGGCGGTGGCCCGGACGATCGGGAGCCAATGGGCGATCTCGGCCGCGCGAGTGCCGGAAGCGGTGACCGCGCCGGAAGTGACGGCGTCGTCGAACTCGAGCAGGCCGGTGGCCAAGAGCAGCCAGGTGCGCGGGTCGGCCTCGACGACGTTCGGCGGAGTGCCTCTGGTGTGCCGCGGACCCTCGACGCACTGCACCGCGACGAACGGCGGCACCCGCACCTCCACCGAATGTCCCGGCGCGGACGCGGCCAGCGAGCGTGCCGTGGTCCGCACCGCCGCCGCGAGTTCGGCGCGCGCGGGCGCGCCGACCGACTCGTCACGCAGCCACTCGCTCACCACCGCCACCGCCGCCCTCGTTTGCGCCGGGTCGACCGCCCCTCGTCCTGCCACCTTCCCGACCCTAGTTGTTCCCAGGCCGACACCCACGCGAGGAAGCCTCGATGCGACGGGCCAGGCGCGGAGCGATCGCCCCACCCGCGTTCATGGCCAGGTGCAACAGCGCAGGAGCCACGGTGCCCGCGGTGCGGCGGCGCAGCCAACCGAACACGAAGCCGCCCGCCGTGGTGACGGCCACGGTCGCGGGAATGTTGTCACCTACGGCCCGGGCGGGAGCGATGTGCCAGAGCCCGAAGGTCGCCGCGCCGAGCAATGCACCGATTCGCGGGCCGAAGACGTGGTCGAGCAGAGGATCCAGGGTGCCGCGGAAGACGAGTTCCTCGCTGTAGACGGTCCCGATGGGTATGTGCACGGCCACCCACTCCGTCGCCGGCACGTCGGGCCCACGGTCGGCGAGCTCGGCCAGTTGCCATCGCAGCGACGGAACGGCGAGGGCCACAACGTAACCGGCGATCACGCCCGAAGCGGCGAGCAGCCCACAGCGCACACCTCGCCATGAACTACGGCCCGGCTCGGCGGGCACCGCGAGCGCGTACGCGGTGGCCCAACCGGCGTTAGCCGCGGTTCGCCCGCGTATGCCGAGGCCGAGGCGGGGCAGGACCGCGTTGCTCCAGATCAGTGGAAGGGCAACGGCGGCAATGGTTCCGGCGGCCTGCCGCGGTCTCACTTGGTCGTCCGCTCGTAATCCTCCGCCGCCTCTACTTCGGCACGGATTCGTTCGGAACGCTCCGCGGTCCAGTCCGGCGGTGCCGCGATGGCCGCCCAGCCGTCCAGCACCAGGCTGCCGTAACGGTGTCCGTGCCCGTCGGTGACGCCTTGCGCGTTGGTGAGGTCGGCGGCCACCTGCCAGAAGGTGACGAACGGCCACCAGCGCATCTGGGAGGAGACGTCCGAACCGCGCGGCTCGGACAGCCAATCCGGGCGCGAGAAGATCAGATCCGGCGACCACCAGACGATCGGGTCGGACGCGTGCTGCAGATACGCGATGCGCGGCGATCGCCATTCCGTCGAGGGCCGCGCCAGGTCGGCACTGTCGGTGGCGAACCGGACCACCAGCCCGTCCGCGTACAGCGGCTCGACCTCCCGGGAACCCGGATCGCGGCGGGCGACGAACTGCTTCCACAGCCGGTTGGAGTTGGGCGGCCCGACCCATAGAGCGCCGTCGACCTTGGCGCGCAGGTCGGCCAGACCGTCGAACGCCGCCTCGGAACCCTGCGAGCCCAGGCTCTCCCCGTACACCAGCAGCTTGGGGCGAACCTGTGGCTGGCGCGCGGTCCAGTGCTCGTACACCGCGTCGAACAAGTCCCTGCCCGCCGCCGCGGCCTTGGTGCGGTCGGCCAGGAACGACAGCACGCTCGGCAGGTACGAGTACTGCGTGGCGACGATCGCGGTGTCGCCGTCGTACATGTACTCGAGCGCCGCCACGGCCAGCGAGTTCACCCATCCCGTGCCGGTGGTGGTGACCACCACCAGCGCCTTCCGGTCGAACGCTCCGGCTCGCTCCAGCTCCGCCACCGCCAGCTGGGCCGGGCCCTCGTCGCCTTCGCCCGACTCCAAGCCGACGTAGGCCCGGATGGGTTCCTTGGCCGGACGGCCGGTGACCGAGGTGATGCGGCTCGCCGTGGGGCCGTGCGAGACGAACCAGCGCCCCTCGAAGCCGAGGGTCTCCCACTTCGCCAACGAGGTCGGACTGCCGGAGCGCTCCGGCTGCTGCGGCTGCACCGCGTTCACCGAGGTGTGGTCGTTCTGCACGCTGAAAGCCGAGTTGGCCACCGCGAAGAATGCCTGAGTGGCCACACCGTTGAAGATCGTCACCGCCAGCACCACCAGCACCAGGAACCCGGCGGCGGGGGCCAATTCGCGTGGAATTCTCACCCACCGGTTGAGCAGGCGGGCCAGGAACAGGATGATCTCCCGCAGCGTCCGATAGATCGCGACGGCCGCGACGCCGACCGCCAAACTCAGCAGACCGGTACGCAGGTAGGCGGGCGTGGTGGTGCCTTCCATGCCCATCAACGCCGTGATCTCGCGCTGCCACCGCGCCGACTGGATCAGCATCAGCGCGGCGCTCAACGCGGCGGTGAGCAGCAGCGCGGACTTGACCGCGTAACGCGCCCAGGTGGGCGGCGGCGCGATCTTCAACCTGGGCCGCACCCACAGCCGGAACAGCCACTCCAGCAAACAGCCGGCGCCATAGCCGATGGCGGCGTTGATCCCGCTGATCAACCCCTGGAACAGCCAGTCGCGCGGCAGCAGCGACGGTGTCACCGACAGCGCGAAGAACACCGTGGCCACGACCAAGCCGACATAGTTGAGATCGATGACGTCCTCGGCGTGCCGGGTCACCGCGACCGCGCGCGTACGCAGCTTTCGCATGGTCCCGGCGGTCTCCAGCATTCGACCAGTATGGCGGTCGGCACCGACGGTCCGGCGCGTCGCCCACCGCGACGCGGGCGCACCGGACGCAGATCACACCGCCCGCGGGCCCGTGAACGAACGTCTTTCCCGAATGGCAACTACCCATTCCGCTCGAGTAGTTGTACAGGGGTGCTCGGGCCGCGCCGCCCGGAAACTTCTTATCCATGAGCACAACGACCACGCGGACGAAAGCCAGCGCCGCTTACGTCGCGCAGGCCTCGATCGCCTTCGGCATCAGCTTCGTCGGAAGCGGTGTCGGAATCTACGCGCTGCCACTGGATATCTGGCAGCGCGGATTCCTCGGGATGTCGATGCTCTTCCTGGTCACGAGCACCTTCACGCTGGCGAAGGTAGTCCGCGACCAGCACGAGGCGGCGACCATAAACGGTCGCATCGATCAGGTGCGGATGGAGAAGCTGCTCTCCGAGCACGATCCGTTCAATTCCGTCGCCTGAGTACGCGCACCTGGGCGGGCCCGGTAACGAGGGGTTCAGGCCCGCCCAGGTGGGCGTTTCGTCAGACGGTGCCCGCCCCGAACAGCTTCGGCAGCGTGCCCTCGTGCGCGGTCCGCAACTCGTCCATGGTGATCGAGAACCGGCCCTGCACCTCGAGCGAATCCGAGCCCTGGTCGACCACGCCGACGCGCACCCACGGCAGTTCGCGCGCGGTGCACATCCGGGTGAACCTGGTCTCCTCCGAGCGCGGAACGGCGACAAGCACGCGCCCCGCCGACTCGGAGAACAGCGTGACGAACGGGTCCGCGTCCTCCGGAAGCAGGATGCGGCAACCGGTTTCACCGGCCAGCACGGCTTCGACGACGGCCTGGGCGAGACCTCCTTCGGAGAGGTCGTGCGCGGCGCTGATCATGCCGTCGCGCGAACCGGCGGTCAGCACCTCGGCGAGCAACTGCTCACGGGCGAAGTCGACCTTCGGCGGGACGCCGCCCAGATGGTCGTGCTCCACCTGGGACCAGATCGACCCGCCGAATTCGTCGCGGGTCTCGCCGAGCAGGATCAGCGTCTCGCCCGGCTCCAGCCCGAGGCCGGTCGGGATGCGACGGTGCACGTCGTCGATCACGCCGAGCACGCCGACCACCGGGGTCGGCAGGATCGCGGTCTGACCGGTCTGGTTGTAGAAGCTGACGTTGCCGCCGGTGACCGGGATACCGAGCGCCACGCAGCCGTCCGCGAGCCCGCGCACCGCCTGCTGGAACTGCCACATCACGCCCGGGTCCTCCGGCGAACCGAAGTTCAGGCAGTTGGTGACCGCCTTCGGCGTCGCGCCGGTGGTGGCCACGTTGCGGTAGGCCTCGGCCAGCGCCAGCTGCGCACCGGCGTAGGGGTCCAGCTTGGTGTAGCGACCGGACGCGTCGGTGGCCAGCGCGATGCCGCGGCCGGTCTGCTCGTCGATCCGGATGACGCCCGCGTCGGCCTGGTCGGCGAGCACGGTGTTGCCGCGCACGTAGCGGTCGTATTGCTCGGTGATCCACTTGCGGCTGCACAGCTGCGGGCTGGAGATCATCCGCAGCAGCGTGGCGCGCAGTTCGTCGGCCGACGTCGGCCGGGCGAGCCGGTCCGGGGTGTCGGCGGTCAGCGCGTCCTGGTCGTCGGGCCGCGCGAGCGGGCGCTCGTAGACCGGGCCCTCGTGCGCGACGGTGCGCGGCGGCACGTCCACCACGGTGTCGCCGTGCCAGGTGACCACCAGCCGGTCACCGTCGGTGACCTCGCCGATCACCGTGGCCAGCACGTCCCACTTGCGGCACACGGCCATGAACGCGTCCACGTTCTCCGGAGTGACGACCGCGCACATGCGCTCCTGCGACTCGCTGGAAAGCACCTCGGCGGGCGTCATGTTCGCCGCGCGCAGCGGCACCTTGTCCAGCTCGATGTGCATGCCGCCGTCGCCGGCCGCCGCGAGCTCGGAAGTGGCGCAGGACAACCCGGCGCCGCCGAGGTCCTGGATGCCGACCACCAGCTTCGCCGCGTACAGCTCGAGACAGCACTCGATGAGCACCTTCTCGGTGAACGGGTCGCCGACCTGCACCGACGGCAGCTTCTTGCGGCCGGAGCCGGACTCGTCACCGGAGAAGGTGTCCGAGGCCAGCACCGAGACGCCGCCGATGCCGTCCAGGCCGGTGCGCGCGCCGAACAGCACGATCTTGTTGCCTGCGCCGGAAGCGAAGGCCAGATGCAGGTCCTCGACCCGCATCACCCCGGCGCACAGCGCGTTCACCAGCGGGTTGCCTTGGTAGGAGGCGTCGAACACGGTCTCGCCGCCGACGTTCGGCAGGCCGAGCGAGTTGCCGTACCCGCCGACGCCACGCACCACGCCGTCCACCACCCGGCGGGTGTCGGCCGCGTCCGCGGCGCCGAAGCGCAGTTGGTCCATCACCGCGATCGGGCGCGCGCCCATCGCCATGATGTCGCGCACGATGCCGCCGACCCCGGTGGCCGCACCCTGGTACGGCTCGACGTAGGAGGGGTGGTTGTGACTTTCCACCTTGAAGGTGACCGCCCAGCCGTCGCCGACGTCGACGACGCCCGCGTTCTCACCGATGCCCGCGAGCATGGACTCGCGCATCTCGTCGGTGGTGGTCTGGCCGAAGTAGCGCAGATGCACCTTGGAGGACTTGTAGGAGCAGTGTTCGCTCCACATCACCGAGTACATCGCCAGTTCGGCGTCCGTCGGCCTGCGGCCGAGGATCTCCTTGATCCGGGCGTACTCGTCGTCTTTGAGCCCGAGTTCTTTGTAGGGTTGCGGCACGTCGGGGTTTGCTGCGGCTGCGCTGACGGTGTCGACCTGCGGAGTCACGGAGTACCAGGGTCCTTTCGGCCGGGCATTGTGAAGCGACGAGCATTGTCACTGGGGGGCGGCGAGATGCCTCGGTGTAAGTCTAGAGGCAGTGGGTAGGGGCCATCCGCACCGGCTAGTCTGAGCCGGTGAACGAAGGATCGGGGGTCGCGAATCCGGGTGAGCGATCGATCGCCTCGGACGCCGCGCCGACCCGAAGCGGGGAATCGGAGGCCGCGCCCGGCGAAGCGTCGCCGAACTCGGGGACACCGCAAGTGCGCTGGCTGATTGCTGCTGCTGCGTTGTTCGCGGTGTCGGTGCTCGTCTCGTTGCTGGCGCACTGGTGGCACGGTTACATCGACCTCCAGGTCTATCGCAACGGCGCCCGGGTCTGGTTGGACGGTGGCGAACTGTACGGCCCGATGCCGCCGGTCGAGGGGATCGGGCTTCCGTTCACCTATCCGCCCCTGGCCGCGTTGTTCTTCGCGCCGCTGGCCCTGCTGCCGCTGGTGGTCGCCGAGGTGGTGGTGGTCGTCACCTCCGTAGCCGCCCTGGGCATCTCGCTGTGGCTGGTGCTGGCTCGGCTGCGTCCCGAACTGTCCCGTCCCGCCATGCTCGCCCTGGTCGTCGGCGCGGTCGCGGTGGCGCAGTTCTTCGAACCGGTCCGTCAGACCTTCGGCTTCGGCCAGATCAATCTGGTGCTGATGGCCGCGATCACGCTGGACTGCCTGGCGCGCAAGCCGTTCTGGCCGCGCGGCATGCTGATCGGCATCGCGGTCTCGGTGAAACTGATCCCGGCCGGTTACCTGCTGTACTTCGTGCTGCGCAAGGACTGGAAGGCCGCGGGCACGCTGGTGGTGTCAGCGATCGCGGCGGTCGGTCTCGGATTCCTGCTCTTTCCTGATGATTCCGTGGACTACTGGTTCCACACCCTCGCCGATACCGGCCGGATCGGACCGCCCTACTTCGCGGGCAATCAGTCCATCAAGGGCATGGCCTTCCGGTTGGGCATCGATGACACGGCGGCCACTTTGCTGTGGATCACGCTGTCGGCGCTGGCCGTGGCGCTGGCCGCGGTGTGGATGCGCAGGCTGATCGAGGCGGGCGCGACCGTGGCGGCGCTGCTGGTGAACGCCGCGGCGGTGCTGCTGGTCTCGCCGGTGTCCTGGTCGCATCACTGGGTGTGGGTCGCGCCCGCGCTGGTGCTCACCGCCGACCTCATGGTGCGCGGCACACGCAGCCCACGAGTGATCGGCGTGGTCGCGACGGCCACCGTGCTGTTCCTGATCGGCCCGCATTGGCTACTGCCGCACTCGCACGACCGCGAGCTGGACTGGGCCTGGTGGCAGCAGATCATCGGAAGCAGCTATGTGCTGGCCACATTCGCCGTGTTCCTCGTCGCGGTGTTCACCTACCGCCCGGTGGTCTCCGGTGTGAGGAAGGCGGCCAGCGCCGCGGCGTAGGCCGGGACGTCGAACGCGCCCATCAGCTCGCGCGCCGAATGCATCGCCAGCTGCGGCGCGCCGACGTCGACGGTCGGCATGCCGGTGCGCGCGGCGGTCATCGGTCCGATCGTGGAGCCGCAGGGCAGGTCGGCGCGATGCACGTAGCGCTGCAACGGGACCGCGGCTTGCGCGCAGGCCAGCGCGAACGCGCCCGCGCCGGTGGCGTCGGTGGCGTAGCGCAGGTTCTGGTTGACCTTCAGCACCGGCCCGCCGTTGACCTCGATGCGGTGCGCGGGCTCGTGCCGCTCCGGATAGTTCGGGTGCGTCGCGTGCGCCATGTCGCCCGACGCGCACACCGAACCGGCCACCGCGGCAAGGTAGTCGGCGCGGCCGCCGCCGCGGGCGAGCACGATGCGTTCCAGCACCGTGGGCAACAGATCCGACTGCGCGCCACGATCGGACTGACTGCCGACCTCCTCGTGGTCGAACATGGCCAGCACCGGGATCGCCGCTCCCGGCTCATCGATCGCCGCGAGGAACGCCCGCAGGCCCGCGAAGCAGGTGCCCTGGTTGTCCAGACGGGGCGCGCTGACCAAGTCCTGGTCCCGCCCGATCAGCCTGCTCGGTGTCAGGTCGTGGGTCATCAGCTCCCAGCCGAGCACGTCCTCGGGATCGACCTCGACCCGATCGGCCACGAAGTCGATGAACGCCGCCGCCTCGTACCCCGCGCCCCACACCGCGTTGACATGCCGCTGCGGATCCAGCGTGACGCCCCTGCGGTCCTCGGACAGGTGGATGGCCAGTTGCGGCACCCGCAGGATCGGCTCATCGATGCGAACCAGGCGCTCGCGCACCGTGTTTCCGTCCCGTACGCTCAGCCGCCCCGAGACGCCGAGCTCACGGTCCAGCCACGAGTTCAGCCACGCGCCGCCGTACGGTTCCAGCCCGACGAGCTGCCAGCCCGCCGAGGTCAGGTCGGGATGCTGCTTGACCCGCAGGTTCGGGCTGTCGGTGTGCGCACCGACCACGCGGAACGGGGTCGCGCCCGCCGTGTCTCCGGCGGCCCAGGCGACCAGCGACCCACCGCGCACCACGTAGTGCCTGCCCGTGCCGTCCGAAGGCCAGCTCTCCGACTCGGCGAGCAGGCTGAACCCCCGTGCGTCCAATTCCGCGGCGACCGTGCGGCAGACGTGGAACGGCGAGGGAGACGCATCGATGAACGCGCACAGCCCGGCGGCGGTGGCTGCGGTGGTGGAGACGGGCATGCCTGCGATCCTAGGCAAGCGGGGCCGCCACCGGCGTGTCCCGGTCGATCGGCAGGCGTGGCGGATACCCGGCCGCAACGATGTGGCCGATGCCGAATCGCGCGGAATCGGCCCACTGAGATCACCACTCCGGCGTGTGTCGATTCGCCCGGAACATAAGGACAAGAATGGTCCGGCGAACGATCACGAATCGGACGTTCGCCGCATTCATCGGATGAATGTCCGGTACTTCACAGTATTACTCCGAGGCGATGGAAACCAGATCGAGCAATCGCATGAGTTCGGTATATCGGCGCGCGCCGATGCGCCCGCGCAACTCTTGTTCGGCGCGGGCTTCCTCAGCGCGCACCTCGGCGACGAGGTCGGCGCCGAGCCTGCTGAGGCCGATCAGGATACGGCGGCGATCGTCTTGGGCGGCGAGCCGGAAGATCAGGCCGCGCTCGGCCAGATAATCGGCGTGCCTGGTGGCGGAGGACGGCGCCAGCTGCGATCTCGCCGCCAGCTCGGTCATGGTGATCCCCGCGTCGCCGCAGAGGTTGGACAGCATCGACCACTGATCCGGTGAGAGCTGCCTGGCGCACAACGCCGTGTCCAGGTGCCGCACCCAACCGCGCTCCGCGGCACGCAGCGCGCCATGCAGCGTCGAATTTCCGCTTACAATGGACGTCATTGTTTCCTGCCTGCCGTGAATTTCGCTCGAACGAGAAGAAGAGTACCGAATGTCGACGCCGATCGAGAGCCCTGACGGGACGATCGAGGTCCTCAACATAGTTCCGCGGCAGGGACCGGGCGGTATCGTCGCGCCGTCCTGCGACGCGTCGATATCTCTCGCGGTCGATGAAATCAACCGGGGTGCGGGAATTCTGGGGCGAGAAATTCGTACTACGAATATCGACGGAGGGCGGCCGCCCGCCGAGGTCGCCGCCGAGGTCGCCGCGCTGCTGTCCACCGGTATGGTGCACGCCGTCACGGGGTGGCACACCTCGGCGGTCCGGCGGGCCGTGGCACGCGCCGCCGCGGGCCGGGTGCCCTACCTGTACGCCACCAGCCATGAGGGCCTCACCGACGAACTACCCGGCGTGCTGATGCTCGGCGAGCACCCGGCCGGGCAGACCGTGCCCGCGGTGCACTGGCTCGAACGCGAATACGGCGTGCGGCGCTGGGCCGTCATCGGCAACGACTACATCTGGCCGCGCCGGTCCGCGAGGGCGATTCGCGAGAGCCTGGCGGATCCGGCCGCGATCGTGCTGGAACAGTTCGTCCCGCTGGGGTTCACGGATTTCTCCGGCTTCCTCACTCATCCGGCGCTCGACCTGGCCGACGGAGTGGTGATCCTGATGGTCGGCGCCGACGTCGCCCGCTTCAACCGGCAATACGCGGCCACCGGCCGCGCCGCGAGCCAGTTACGGGTGAGTCCGGCCGCCGACGAAAACGTCCTGCTCGCGGCGGGACCGGAAGCCAACCACGACTTCTTCGTGGCGTCCAGCTACTTCCTGGACGACCGCACAGCCGACGGGCGCGACCGGATCACCCGCTATCGCGCGCGCCACGGCGCGTTCGCCCCCGCGCTGACCAGCTTCAGCAACGCCACCTACGAGGCCATCCACACGCTGAGCGCACTCGCGCGGACGGTCGGATCACTGGAAGTGCCCGAGATCCTCGACGCCCTCGACCACGGACTGGTCCTCGAAACCCCGTGCGGCGTCCGGGGTTTCCGAGGCAATCAGGCAATCCAGCGCGGGTATATCGCCCGCGCGGAAGGGGTCGACTTCGAGATCATCGATCGCATCAGCTGACGACCGAACGCACCTGGCGTAGCGAGACGAGCGTGCGCCACACACGGACCGGCCGACGCCCGAGTGGTCGCGAAACGAAGTCCGGTCGACCTACACAGCTACCAGGGTGTCCATAACCGAGAGGAACAGGCCGAGCCCGTCGTCGCTGGGACCGGTCAGCGGCTCGGTGGCGTGTTCGGGGTGCGGCATCAAGCCGACGACGCGACCGTTCGCCGAGGAGATGCCCGCGATGCCGCGCTGCGAGCCGTTCGGGTTGCCGCTCGCGTAGCGGAAGACCACCCGGCCCTCGCCCTCGAGCTGGTCCAGCACGGCTTCCGAGGCCTGGTAGCGCCCCTCGCCGGACTTGAGCGGGACGAGGATCTGAGCGCCCGGCTCGAAGCGGGAGGTCCACGCCGTCGACACCGACTCCACGGTCAGCCACTCGTCGCGGCAGATGAAGTGCAGCCCTTCGTTGCGGGTCAGCGCGCCGGGCAGCAACCCGGCCTCGCACAGCACCTGGAAGCCGTTGCAGATACCGAGCACCGGCAGTCCGGCGCCCGCGGCACGCACGACCTCGCCCATGACGGGCGCGAACCGGGCGATGGCGCCGGCGCGCAGGTAGTCACCGTAGGAGAAGCCGCCGGGCACGATCACCGCGTCGACGCGCTTGAGGTCGGCGTCGGCATGCCACAGGTCTACCGCCTCGGCACCGGCCAGACGCACCGCCCGTGCGGCGTCGACGTCGTCGAGCGTGCCGGGAAACGTGATGACCCCGATACGCGCGGTCATGAGAGGCGAACCACCTTCCACTCCTCGATCACGGTGTTGCACAACAGCGATTCGGCGATCTGCTCGAGCGCCGCGTCGTCGATGCTGTCATCGACGTCGAGCTCGAATCGCTTGCCCTGCCGCACGTCCGAGACGCCCTCGAATCCCAGGCGGGGGAGTGCGCCGACGATGGCCTGCCCCTGCGGATCCAGGATCTCGGCCTTCGGCATCACCTCGACCACGACTCGTGCCACGCGTTGCTCCTCATGTGGTTGGGGGGTTACCTCAGCAGCGTAGTTGTGCTGGTCGAGCGCGGCATCCGCGGGGTACGCGCAGACACCGGCGATGTCGTGGAGAACACACCCGGCGTGGCTAGCATGACGGCATGCGCATAGCCCACTTCGGTCATTCCTGCCTCCTCGTCGAGTTGCACGGCAAGAAGATCCTGTTCGACCCGGGCACGTTCTCGCACGGCTTCGAGGGCCTCACCGGTCTGGACGCGATCGCGGTCACCCACCAGCATCCCGACCACATCGACCCGAACCGGATCGAGGCGCTGGTCGAGGCGAACCCCGGCGCACGGTTGCTGTCGGATCCGCAGACCGCCGAGCAGCGTGGCGAGCGGTGGGAGGCGGTGCACGCGGGCAACGTGCTCACCCTCGGCGACCTCCGGATCACCGGCGGTGGGGGCAGGCACGCGGTGATCCATCCGGAAATTCCCGTGATCGACAACACCGTCTTCCAGCTCGGGACCGCCGACGACCCGGCGCAGCTCGTGCACCCCGGTGACTCGCTGTGGGTGCCGCCGGTCCCGGTCGGTGTGCTGGCCGCTCCGGCCGCCGCGCCGTGGATGCGGGTGAGCGAGGCCGTCGACTACCTGCGCGCGGTGGCTCCGCGGGTCGCGCTGCCCATCCACTACGGCATCATTCGCGAGGAGGCGCAGGGCATCTACTTCGGCAGGCTGTCCGAAATGGCCCCGGCCGGAACCGAATTCCGGGTGCTCGAGCCGGAGCTGGGCACCGACCTGTAGCGCTGCGCTACCCGGCGTAGGTCGCGAGGAAGATCGCCTCGGCCAGCGCCATGTGTTCGATCTCCTTCGGATCGACGCTCTCGTTGGGCGCGTGGATCAAGGATTTCGGTTCCTCGACCCCCATCAGCATGATCTCCGCGTCCGGGTAGGTGGTGGCGAAGACATTGCACAGCGGGATCGAGCCGCCCTGCCCCTGGGTGGTCGCCGGACGACCGTAGGACGCGGCGAGCGCCGCTTCCATCGCGGCGCGCGCGGGCCCGCCGGTCGGGGACCGGAACGGCGCTCCGGCGCCTTCCAGCTCGACGGTCAGCCTGGCGCGCCACGGCGTGTGCGCCTCGAGGTGCGCGAGTAACGCCTGGTACGCGTCCTCCGGGTCGGTGCCCGGCGGAATGCGAAGGTTGAGGCGGGCGCGCGCGATGGCCGGGATCGCGGCGGCGGATCCCACCACCGGAGGCGCGTCGATGCCGAGCACCGTCAGCGCCGGGCGCGCCCAGAGCAGGTCGGCGACGGTGCCGTCGCCGACGAGTTCGACGTCGCGCAGGACGCGCGCGTCGGCGTGGAACTGCTCGCTCGGATACTGGACGCCCGGCCAGACTTGATCGTTCGGCAATCCGTCGACGGTGGTGTTGCCCCGCTCGTCGCGCAGCGAGGCCAGCAGCTGGATGAGCGCGGCCAGCGCGTCGGGAGCCGGGCCGCCGAACATACCGGAATGCAAAGGGCTGGCGAGAGTTTCGACGGTGACCACCACGTTCACCCCGCCGCGCAGCGTCTGCGTCAGGGTCGGCACACCGGCGGCGAAATTACCGCAGTCGCCGACCACGATCGCGTCGGCGCGCAGCAGTTCGGGCTCGGCCTCGACGAACCGCTCCAGCCCTCCGGTGCTCTGTTCCTCGGAGCCTTCCGCCACCATGATGACCCCCAGCGGCAGATCCGGCCCGAGCGCGCGCAGAGCCGTCAGGTGCATGACGATGTTGCCCTTGCAGTCCGCGCTGCCGCGCCCGTACCAGCGCCCGTCGCGCTCGGTCAGCTCCCACGGCGGGGTGCGCCACGCGGCCTCGTCCATCGGCGGCTGGACGTCGTAGTGACAGTAGAGCAACACCGTCGGCGCGCCGTCGGGAGCGGGCCGCGAGGCGACCACCGCCTTGGTACCGTCCGGCGTTTCGTGCAGGCCGACCGTAGTGAGCCCCGCGGCGGCGAACGCGTCGGCCACCCACTGCGCCGCCGCGTCGCACTCCTCGGCGGGGAACTGCCGGGGATCGGCCACCGACTTGAACGAAACAAGCTGAGCTAGATCAGTTTTCGCCTGCCCCATCAACTCGGCCACCGCTTCCCGCAGCGCCGCGACACGCACATCGTCCGTCATCCCACAACCCTATCCCCCGGCCTCCGGGGTGCACTTCGCACAGCTGGGCGGGTGTCCGCGCACGGAACGTATCCGGCGAGAAGGCGAAGTACGTCCGGAGGACCGCCGCAGTGTGTCAAGGTGGGCGGGGAAAGATGCCAGCAATCGCAGGGCATCCTTCCGAGATGAGGCACACCCGCACCCCTGTCGATCGGGAGGCCCTATTCATGTCCGAAGCAGCCGATGACCTGTTCGCCCTGCCGGGGCTCAGCCGGTCCGCGCCACGGGCCGGATTTCCCCCGCATGAGATGTTCCCGCAGGTCGCTTACGAGATCGTGCACGACGAATTGATGCTCGACGGCGTCTCCAGGATGAACCTGGCCACGTTCTGCACCACCTGGGTGGACGACCAGGCACGCAGGCTGATGTCCGAATGCCTGGACAAGAACATCGTCGACAAGGACGAGTACCCGCAGACGGCCGAGCTGGAGCGCCGGGCCGTGCGGATGGTCGCCGACCTGTGGCACGCGCCCGATCCGGCCGCCACGCACGGCACCTCGACCATCGGCTCCAGCGAGGCGGCCATGCTCGGCGGGCTCGCGGCGAAATTCCGCTGGCGCAAGCGTGGCGGCACCGGGACACCCAACTTCGTCTGTGGCCCGGTCCAGGTGTGCTGGGAGAAATTCGCGAGGTATTTCGACGTCGAGATCCGGCAGATCCCGCTGCGCGGCGATCGGCTCACCATGCACCCCGGCGACCTCGCCGAGTACTGCGACGCGAACACCATCATGGTCGTCCCGACCTTCGGGCAGACCTACACCGGTCTCTTCGAAGACGTCGCCGGGGTGAGCGCGGCGCTCGACGCGTTACAGCGAGAGAAGGGCTGGGACATCCCCATTCACGTCGACGCGGCCAGTGGCGGTTTCCTCGCTCCCTTCGCCGCACCGGATCTGGTCTGGGATTTCCGGCTGCCCAGGGTGAAGTCGATCAACGCCTCCGGCCACAAGACCGGGCTGGCCCCGCTCGGCGCGGGCTGGGCGATCTGGCGCGAAGCCGATGACCTGCCTGCGGAGTTGATCTTCGACGTCGACTACCTCGGCGGCAGCATGGCCACCTTCAACCTGAACTTCTCCCGGCCGGGTGGACAGGCGATCACGCAGTACTACCAGTTCATTCGCTTGGGGCGGGCCGGCTACGCCCGGGTGCAGTCCGCGATCTACCGGGTGGCGCAGCACTTGGCCGCGGGAGTGCGTGGCCTCGAGATCTTCGAGCTGATCCACGACGGCGATCCGCAGCGCGGCATCACGGCGGTGTGCTGGCGCCTGACCGGCGATCCCGGCTTCAACCTCTACGACCTGTCCGACCGGCTGCGCTCCCGAGGCTGGCTGATACCGGCCTATCCGCTACCCGCCGACCGGAACGACGAGACGGTGATGCGCGCGGTGCTGCGCCACGGCTTCACCGTCGACATGGCCGACTTGCTGATCGCCGATCTGGGCCGCTGCATGCAACAGCTGCGGCAGCGACCCTTCTCGACCTCGCTCACGCGCGCGGAGGCCGGCGGCTTCACGCACGACGCGACGGCGGCCGTGCCGGAGACGACGATCGCTC
>NZ_JBHVDM010000070.1:0-37236 GCF_042802775.1 Nocardia sp. NPDC057455
CCAACCACCTGGACGTGGAGGGTGTGCAGTGGCTGGCCGCACATCTGCTCGGCCGCCGCAGCGCGCTCGTCGTGGTGACCCACGACCGCTGGTTCCTCGACACCGTCGCCACCAACACCTGGGAAGTGGTCGGCGGAAAGGTCGAGAGCTACGAGGGCGGCTACGGCGATTGGATCTTCGCCCGCGCCGAGCGCGCCCGCCAGGCGGACGCGTCCGAGGCCCGGCGGCGCAATCTGGCCCGCAAGGAATTGGCCTGGCTGCGGCGCGGCCCGCAGGCGCGCACCTCCAAGCCGCGCTATCGGGTCGAGGCGGCCGAAGCCTTAATCTCCGACGTGCCACCGCCGCGCGACAACGTCTCGCTGGCGGCCTTCGCGCGCAAGCGCCTCGGCCGCGTCGTCGTCGAACTGGAAGACGCCACGCTCACCACTCCGGACGGCCGGGAACTGGTGCGGGACCTGACCTGGCGGCTCGCGCCGGGTGAGCGGGTCGGCCTGGTCGGCGTCAACGGCTCGGGCAAGACGACGCTGCTGCGCGCCCTGGCCGGGGAGAACGGCTCGATACTGGCCGCGGGCAAGCGCATCCAGGGCCAGACCGTCCAGATCGGCTGGTTGCGTCAGGAACTCGACGACCTGCCGACCGGCCTGCGCGTACTGGAGGCGGTGCAACAGGTCGCGCAGCGAATCATGCTGGGCGACAAGGAGGTCTCCGCCGGCCAGCTGGCCGAGCGGCTCGGCTTCACCCCCGCCCGCCAGCGCACGCCGGTCGGCGACCTGTCCGGCGGCGAGCGGCGGCGCCTGCAACTGACTCGCATCCTGATGTCCGAGCCGAACGTGCTGCTACTCGACGAGCCGACCAACGACTTGGACATCGACACCCTGCAACAACTCGAGGACCTGCTCGACAACTGGGCGGGCACGCTGGTCGTGATCAGCCACGACCGGTATCTCATCGAGCGGATCTGCGACTCGACCTGGGCACTGTTCGGCGACGGCAGACTCACGAACCTGCCCGGAGGCATCGAGGAGTACCTCACCAAGCGCGCGGTCTCGGTGTCGAGCCGGACGCGCGCCGCCGCGCCGGAGGTCAAGCCCGCCGACGCACCGGCCACCGACTCCGCCGCCTACCGCGCGGCCCGCAAGGAACTGACCCGGCTCGAACGCGCCATCGACAAGCTGTCCGAACGCGAGCAGCGCTTGCACTCCGCCCTGGCCGACGCGGCCACCGAGCCGGACAAACTGGTCACCTTGGGCGCGGAACTCAAGCAGGTGCTCGCGGAGAAGGAGACGGCCGAAGAACGCTGGCTGGAACTGGCCGACGGCGCGTGAGTCCGCTCGACCCTTGCGGTCCATACCCATAGGGGGTATCTTTCGGGAGTCGGGGTACCCCCGGCCCGTATGAGAATTTGGATGCGAAGGAGTCGGACATGCCCACCACCACCTACACCGTCACGGGGATGACCTGCGGGCACTGCGTCAGCTCCGTCAAGACCGAGATCGGCAAGATCGACGGCGTGACCGGCGTGGATGTGGATCTCGCCAGCGGCGCCGTCCGCGTGGACAGCACCGCGCCGATCGCCGACGCCGATATCGTCGCCGCGGTGGACGAAGCGGGCTACGAAGTCGCCGTCTGATCCGGACACCAGTGTGGCTCCTCGCTCCGGCCGATGCCGGTACGAGGAGCCACTGCCTTGTACGCGGTGCTACGCCTGGGCCGCCAGGCGGACGAAGGCGGCGGTGTCGAGGGTTTCGCCGCGGGCGGTGGGAGCGATGCCCGCGGCGAGCAGGCGGCGCTCGGCTTCGGCGGGCGAACCCGCCCAGCCCGCGAGCGCGGCGCGGAGGGTCTTGCGGCGCTGCGCGAACGCGGCGTCGACGACCGCGAAGACCCGGCGGCGGTGCTCGGCGTCCATCGGCCACGGGGACTGGGCGAAGCGGTCGATCCGGACCAGCCCCGACTCGACGCGCGGAACCGGCCAGAACACCTGGGTGCCCACCGCCCCCGCACGCCGGACCGTCCCGAAGAAGCCCGCTTTCACGCTGGGCACGCCGTAGGTGCGATTGCCGGGATCGGCGGCCAGCCGATCGGCCACTTCCGCTTGCACCATCACCAGAGCGACCGCGATATCGGGCAATTCGGCGAGCAGATGCAGCAGCACGGGCACCGCCACGTTATACGGCAGATTGGCCACCAGCGCGGTCGGCGCGGCGGGCAGATCGGCGGCGGTGACGCGCAGCGCGTCCGCCTCGACCACCGACAGGTGCGGCGCCAATTCCGGCGCCCGGTCCGCGACGGTCGCCGGAAGATGGCGCGCCAGCACAGGATCGATTTCGACCGCGACCACCGAGTCCAGCACATCGAGCAGCGCGAGGGTCAGCGAACCGAGACCGGGCCCGACCTCGAGCACCACGTCCTCGCGCCCCACCCCCGCGGCCGCGACGATCCGCCGCACCGTATTCGCGTCGTGCACGAAGTTCTGCCCGAGTTGCTTGGTCGGCCGCACCCCCAACCGCTCGGCGAGCACCCGCACTTCGGCGGGCCCGAGCAGCGCCGCGCTCCCACGAGCGGAAATTTCAGGTTCGGACACCTCGAGAATCTATCAACCGCGCCGCGACGTCCGCGGGGTCCGGTGAGCGTCAGCTGATACCGAGCCGGCCGGTGCAGGCGGGCCACGCGCCCCAGCCCTGCCGCTGCCGGGTGATCTCGGCGATGGCGATCTGCTCTTCCCTGGTGGCCAGGTCGGCGCGAGGGGCGTACCGCAGCCCGCCCTGCCGCTCCCAGGTGCCCTGGTCGAACTGCACGCCGCCGTAGTAGCCGTTGCCGGTGTTGATCGACCAGTTACCGGTCGACTCGCAGCGGGCCAGCGCGTCCCAGATCGTGCCGTCGCGCACCGGGGGCACCTCGGTGCCCGGCTTGGCGCCCTTGCGGACGGTCTTCGGCTGCGCCGCCTGGGTCACCGTGGAACCGACCGCCTGCCGGTCCACTTCCTGGCCGTTGACCATGGTGACCGCGAACGTGACGTCCTGGACGCCGGGAGCGCCGGGGGACTCCACCACGGTGCGGCTCATGTTCATGGTCGGGTCTTCGATCACGTTCTCCGGCGGGTCCAGCGGCAGGGTCTCGGTGTGCCGTTCGACCCGCTTGCGCGTCACGGTGACGCGCAGGCCGTTCGTCACCGGGGTGGACGCGGCGGGTTCGACGGAATCCTGCTCGATCAACGGAATGCCGGCCACCTCCAGGAATGTGCCGACGGTGGGGGCGGCGGCGCGCACGTCCACCGGGTTGCCGATGCCGTCGACGAGCGAGACCACGCGCGGGGTCGCGATCATGAGCGTGGCGCCCTGTAGCGGAAGCCGCTCGTCGCGGGCGGGTGAGACGTACACCTCTTTCGAGATCTTCAACTGCTCGAGCGCCTCCCCCGCGGTCACGCCGGTGGTCCAGACCCGTTGCGTCATCCCGTCGACGGAGAGATCGACCTCGCGAGCGCGGTTGAGCGTGATGGTCGCGCCGTCGCCGATGTGCGCGGCCAGGGCAGGCGCCACCTTGTCCCGGTCGGTGACGGCGAAGCCCGCGGCCTTCAGCACGCCGCGCACGTCACGCGACATGGTGGTCTGGAAGAGCTTCTCGCCGTCCACGACGACGGTCACCGTCTTGCGATTCACGATCGCGAGGCCGGCGCCGACGATCAGCGTCAGCAGCAGCGCGCCGACCGCTAGGTGCAGCAGCGGCGAACGCGACTGGTTGATCCGCGTGAAGGGGGACATGGTCACAGCACGATAACGAGGGGTTCGGGCGCCGACAACAGCAAGCTCAGGAACAGCGCCTTTTCAATATCACGATCGAATATCGACCCCGCAGGTAAATCACGAAACGGAACGGCGAAAGTGACATAGGACACATTTCGCATACACCGATGCATTCCGGGCATACGTGGCGGGCCTCGGGAATGCGGGCGGGTCGCTCAGATCCGGTAGACGCGCCGCGCGTTGGCGGTGGTGATCTTCGCCAATTCCAGCGGATCCTGCGCGCGCAACTCGGCCAGCGCCCGCACGGTGTACGGCAGGCAATACGGCTCGTTCGGCGCTCCACGGAACGGATGCGGGGTCAGATACGGCGCGTCCGTCTCGACCAGGATCTGGTCGTCGGGCACCACCTTGGCCGCTTCCCGCAACTCGTGCGCGTTCTTGAAGCTCACCGTCCCGGAGAAACTCAGGATGTAGCCCTCGGCCACGCAGGACAGCGCCATGTTCGTGTCCGAGGAGAAGCAGTGGAAGATCACCCGGTCCGGCGGGCCCTCGTCCAGCAGCACGGTCAGCAGGTCGTGATCGGCCTCGCGGTTGTGGATCATGAGCGGCTTGCGGACCCGCTTGGCCAGATCGATGTGCCAGCGGAAGCCCTCGATCTGCGTCTCGATGTCGGCGCAGCCGTCCAGCTTGCCCGGCCAGTAGTAGTCGAGGCCGGTCTCGCCGACCGCGACCACCCGCGGGTCGTCGGCCAAGCGCTCCAACTCGGCCTTCGCGTCGTCGTCGAGTGCGTTCGCCCTGGTCGGATGCAGCGCGACGGCGGCGAACACGCGATCGTCCCAGTGCGCGGCCCGCACCGCCCACTGCGCGGCGGCCAGGTCGTCGGCGACGGTGACCACCCGGCCGACGCCGACCGAAGCGGCGCGGTCGACGATCGCCGCGGTGGACGCCGCGTCGGTCGCCCCGCAGGCGTCCAGATGGGTGTGCGCATCCACGATCGGCGACAGCGGCTCGGGCAACTCCGGCGCGGGACGTCCGGCGCTCATCGGCGGCCACCGCGCGCCGCGGACGCGCGGACCCCCGCGTCGGCGCAGGGCATATTCACGCGAGCGAAAGAATGCACGCGCATTACAGTAGACACACCATGAGCGAAGCTGACCGCCCCGCCTTCTACATCACCACGGCCATCGCCTACCCGAACGGCGCGCCGCACATCGGGCATGCGTACGAGTACATCTCGGCCGACGCCATCGCCCGTTTCAAGCGCCTCGACGGTTTCGACGTGTTCTTCATGACCGGCACCGACGAGCACGGTCAGAAGATGCAGCAGGCCGCGGCCGCCGAAGGCATCCCGGTGGAAGAGCTCGCGGCGCGCAACTCCGACGTGTTCGAGGCGCTGGACAAGACGCTCGACATCTCCTTCGACCGGTTCATCCGCACCACCGACGACGACCACCAGGTGGCCAGCGCCGCCATCTGGGAGCGGATGCTGGCCAACGGCGACATCTACCTGGGCAACTACTCGGGCTGGTACTCGGTGCGCGACGAGGCGTTCTACACCGACGAGGAGACCACGGTGCTGGAGGACGGCACCCGCATCTCCACCGAGTCCAAGACGCCGGTCACCTGGACCGAGGAGTCGAACTACTTCTTCCGGCTGTCGGCCTACCAGGACAAGCTGCTGGCGCTCTACGAGGAGCACCCGGAATTCATCGCGCCCGCCACCCGGCGCAACGAGATCGTCAGCTACGTCAAGGCGGGTCTGAAAGACCTGTCCATCTCGCGCACCACCTTCGACTGGGGTGTGCCGGTGCCCGGTCACCCCGACCACGTCATGTACGTGTGGGTGGACGCGCTGACGAACTACATCACCGGCGTCGGGTTCCCGGACACCTCCTCCGCCGCCTTCGGCAGGTTCTGGCCGGCCGACGTGCACATCATCGGCAAGGACATCACGCGGTTCCACACGGTGTACTGGCCCGCCTTCCTGATGTCGGCCGGTGTCGAGTTGCCCAAACGCGTGTTCGTGCACGGGTTCCTGTACAACAAGGGCGAGAAGATGTCCAAGTCGGTCGGCAACGTGGTCGACCCGCTGGAGCTGGTCGAGAACTACGGCTTGGACGCGGTGCGCTTCTTCCTGCTGCGCGAGATCTCCTACGGCCAGGACGGCAGCTACAGCCACGAGGCCATCGTGAGCCGGATCAACAGCGACCTGGCCAACGAGTTCGGCAATCTGGTGCAGCGCAGCACCAAGCTGGTCGCGCGGGACTGCGGCGGCGTGGTACCGACCCCCGGCGAGTTCACCGCTGACGACCGCGCCCTGCTGGATCTGGCCGGCGGTCTGCTGGAGCGCTGCCGGGCCGAATTCGACGCGCAGCAGATGCATCTCGCGCTGGAGGCGATCTGGCTGACCCTGGGCGAGACCAACCGGTACTTCTCCGCGCAGGCGCCGTGGGCGCTGGCGAAGTCCGGTACACCGGAGGATCTCGCCCGCGAGGCCACCGTGTTGTACGTGACGCTGGAGGTGCTGCGCATCGTCGCGATCCTGGTACAGCCGGTACTGCCCGGGTCGGCGGGCCGCATTCTCGACCAGCTGGGACAACAGAGCCGGACGTTCGCCGATATCGCGACCCCGATCGAGCCCGGGCTGACGTTGCCCGCGCCGGAACCGGTGTTCCCCAAGTACATCGAGCCGAAGGACTGATCGCTCCGGCCCGTGTCGCGGCGGGCCGGAACAGCAAGGCGCACAACACTTTCACCGTGTTGCGCGGCACCATGCCCACGGGTGGATCCACCTGCCTTCCCACCGTGGAATGCGTTGTCGGATAATGAAACACCGGTTCGCGGCCTGGCGACACCCCGGACCGTGTGCGATCGGTACGACGACGTTCCGTTCGGGATCGGTTCCGGCACAGAGAGGGCACACATGGGCCAGCAGCACGCGACGGCATCCGTTCAGCGGTCCGGTTTCGCCGAGCGGCATCGGGCGGCACGCGAAGCCGTACTCGCGTCGCAACGCGGCAGGCTGGTCGAGGCGATGGTGAAGTCCGTGGACAGCAAGGGCTATCCGGCCACCACGCTCACCGACATCGTGGCCACGGCCAGGGTTTCGCGCACCACCTTCTACGACCATTTCGCCAACAAAGAGGAGTGCTTCGCCGAGGCGGTGCACACCGGGGTAGACATCGTCGCGACCCGGATCGCCGAGGAACTCGCCCAGTTGCCGCCGGACGCCGACGCCTACGCCAAGATCGAATCCATCGTGGTCACCTTCTGCCGGACCGTCGCCACCGAGCCGGATTTCGCCCGGCTGGTGCTGGTGGAGTCGTTCAAGGTGAACCAGGAGGCCGTCGGCTACCGCGACCTGGCCGTCGACCGCTTCGCCCAGCTGTATCGGGTGTTCTACGACCAGGCTCGCGCGGCGGACCCGGCGCTCCCGGAACTCTCCGACGGGCTGATCGCCCTGATCCCGGACGCGATCGGCGAACGGACACGGCGGGTGATCGTCTCCGACGGACCCGCGCGGGTGCCGGATCTGGCGCCGCTGTTCGTCGAGTTCGTCATGACCGCCCTAGGGCTGGCTGTTCCGTCCTGAATACCGCGACTGCCGTGCAAATCTTCATAGTGCGCGGCAGGTACCCCACCCCGTCGTCCGGCGGGGTACCTGCCGCGGGTCTCACTTCCAGCGGCCGAGCAAGGTCTCGATCTCTTTGGTCAGCACGGCCTGCAAGAACGGGCCGAAGGTGATCCGTGCGACGCCCTGATCGGCGAGGGCGGCCTTGTCGGCCTGGTCCGGCGCGACGGTGGCGCTGATCGGCAGCGGCAGTTCACCGGTCAGACGGCGCATGTCGGCCTCGGCGTGGCGGCCCACCGGGAACAGCACGTCCGCGCCCGCCTCGGCGGCCAGCTTCAGGCGCTCGATGGCGCGTTCGACGCGATCGGAAGCTTCGCCGTCCTGACGCAGGAACAGATCGGTGCGGGCGTTGATCACCAGGTGCACACCCGTCGCGTCGGCGGCCTTGCGCACGCCGTGCACCAGGTCGGCGTGCTCCTGTGCCGTGCGCAGGCGCTTGCCCTCGCTGTGCACGGTGTCCTCGATGTTGAGCCCGATCGCACCCGCTTCCAGCAGCCCGTCGACCAGTCGAGCGGGGTCCTGCCCGTAGCCCGACTCGATGTCGACCGACACCGGAACGTCCACCGCCGCCGTGATCTGCCGTACCCGGGTCATCGACTCGTCGAACGTCATCTTCTCCCCGTCCTCGCGGCCGATCGAGTCGGCCAGCGGGTGACTGCCGACCGTCAAGGCCGGAAAGCCCGCCGCCACTGCGACTTTCGCGGACCAGGCATCCCACACCGTGGGGAAGACTCCGGGGTTCCCCGGAACATGCAATCCGAGGAACGTCGTGGCTTTGCTCTCCAGAGAAGTCATACCGATGATCATGCCCGCCGCACCACCTCGGGTCGACTACCCACGTGGAGCGAAACCTCACAGGGACGCGGGCCGGCCTACGAGGTGCGGCGCGCGGTGAGCACCGCGTCGTAGAGCTCGCGGCGGGAAACGGCGTGCACGGCGGCGACTTCGGCGCAGGCGTCCTTGAGGCGGGCGCCCGCGGCGGTCAGCGCTTCGACGGCGTCGACCAGGTCCGAGGGGTCGGCGGCGACAGGCTCGGCGCCCGCCAGCACCACGGTGATCTCGCCGCGCGCGCCTTCGACGGCCCACTCGGCGAGTTCGGCCAGGGTGCCGCGCACCACTTCCTCGTAGGTCTTGGTCAGCTCCCGGCAGACGGCGGCGCGGCGGTCCGGGCCGAGGATCTCCACCGCGTCGGCCAGGCAGTCGGCGAGCCGATGCGGCGCCTCGAAGAAGACGCAGGCACGCGATTCGGTGGTCAGGGTGCGCATCCATTCGCGGCGCTGACCGGATTTGCGCGGCGGGAATCCGTCGAAGCAGAACCGTTCCACCGGCAAGGCCGACAGCGCGAGCGCCGTGGTCACCGCCGAGGGACCGGGCAGGCAGGTCACCGGCAGGTCGCGCTCGACGCACGCCGCCACCATGCGATAGCCGGGATCGCTCACCGACGGCATGCCCGCGTCGGTCACCAGCAGCACCGTGCGGCCGCCGGTGATCTCGTCGAGCAGCATCGGGATCCGCGCGGTCTCGACGTGGTCGTAGAAACTGACCACCCGGCCGGAGATCTCGACGCCGAGCGCCTTGGCCAGCGACTTGGTGCGCCGGGTGTCCTCGGCGGCCACCACGTCGGCGGTCGCCAGTCCCTCACGCAGGCGCTGCGAGGCATCCCCGATGTCGCCCATCGGTGTCGCCGCGAGCACCAGCCTGCCCGTCGTCACTGTCGCTGTCCCGCCTCTCGAAATATTCAGGCCATACAAGTCGGGTGTCGAAGGATCTGCGCAGTTTCTGCGTCGAGGTCTGGGCGTACCCGATGAATGACCCATGTACTTACGAAATCGGTTCGTAGCGTATTCCGGTGCCGGCGACGACTACGGGCGGGTCTCGTGATCCGGCCCTGGGCCGGCTGATCATCTCGGGGAACTACACCCGACGCGACAGCCGATCTCGCATGTACACGGGTAAATCCCTGGGTAGGCCCCAGACCCCGAGCGGCGTCCGGCGCAGGACCTGAACGCGACTCGTGCAACCACCCAACGCGTATGGGCTGGATACCCGCAGAGGCGGCACAGCATACGATCGGGGCGTGACCCAGGTGACCGACCAGCGCGCGACCGCACGGTTCGGCATCGTGCCCTCCTGGTCGAGCCCGGGCCCGTTGCGGCCGCCGCCCGACTTCGGGCCGGCCGACCGCCTGCGCGGCTGGCTGGTGACGGCATTCCTCACCGCGATCGCGGCGGTGACGCGCTTCACGATGCTCAACTACCCCACCGACGCGGGCACGCCGGTGTTCGACGAGAAGCACTACGCACCGCAGGCCTGGCAGATGATCACCGGCGGTTGGGTGGAGGACAACCCCGGCTACGGATTGGTGGTACATCCCCCGGTCGGCAAGCAGGTCATCGCGATCGGCGAGGCGATGTTCGGCTACAACGGGTGGGGCTGGCGCTTCACCGCCGCGCTGGCCGGAACCGTGCTGGTATTGCTGGTGATCCGGATCGTGCGGCGGATGGCGCGCTCCACCTTGATCGGCGCGATCGCGGGCATCTTGCTGATCGCCGACGGGCTCACCTTCGTCTCCTCGCGCATCGGCATGCTCGACATATTCATGGGGCTGTTCGTCACCGCCGCCTTCGGCTGCCTGATCGTCGACCGCGACGAGGTCCGCGCCCGGTTCGCACGCGCGGACGCGGAGGGCCGGATCGGCGTGACGGACCGGGGACCGCGCCTCGGGGTGCGCTGGTGGCGGTTCGGCGCGGGCGTGCTGCTCGGCCTGGCCTGCGGAACCAAATGGTCCGGCATCTATTTCATCGCCGCCTTCGGCCTGATGAGCGTCTACTACGATCTCGCGGCGCGGCGCGGCTACGGGGTGCGCCGTCCTTGGCTCGGCGTCGCGCTGCGCGATATCGGGCCCGCGCTCTACGCGTTGGTGCTCGTGCCCCTCGGTGTCTATCTGGCGAGCTACTGGGCCTGGTTCGCGAGCGAGACGGGCGTGTACCGGTACATGCCGGGCAATCCCTCGGCACCGGCCGACCCGATCGGTACCGGCGGATTCTGGTCGCATGTGGTGCCCGGCGCGCTGCGTTCGCTCTGGTACTTCAACGCCAGGTCGCTGGAATTCCACACGGAACTGACGAATTCGGCGGGCAACCATCACCCTTGGGAATCCAAGCCGTGGACCTGGCCCATGGGCCTGCGCCCGATGCTGTACTACTACGCCGACAGCGGCGTCACCGGTTGCGGTCAGACCCAATGCGTGAAGGCGGTGATGCTGATCGGGACGCCCGCCATCTGGTGGGTCGCGGGTCCGGTACTGGCCTGGATGCTGTGGCGCGCCGTGGTCCGTCGCGACTGGCGCTACGGCGCGGTGCTGGTCGGCTACGGCGCCGCGCTGCTGCCCTGGTTCGCCACGCTCGACCGGCAGATGTACTACTTCTACGCCGTCCCGATGGCCCCGTTCCTGGTGATGGGCGTGGCGCTGGCGCTCGGCGACGTGCTGGGCCCGGCGCGTCCGAGCACCATTCCACGCAGCCCCGCCGGGACCTACCTGCCCGTCCCGCCGAACGAACGGCGCAGCCTCGGGCTGCTCGCGGTCTGTCTCTACCTCGGCCTGGTGATCGCCAATTTCATCTGGCTCTGGCCGATCCTCACCGCCCTCCCGATCACTCCGGGCAACTGGCACGACCATCTCTGGCTGCCCAGTTGGAAGTGAGGGGTGTTGGTTTCGGAGAACAACTCCTCGCGAAGACGAGGTGTGGACGCCGAGCGCATCGACCTCCGTTCCCAGCAGGCGGCGATCGTCGAACAGGATCACAGAGGGCGCGGCGAGGCCTCGGGACGTCAACCTTCCAAAGCTGCCTGCACGTAGTGCAGGGCCGTGGCGTCGTCCAGTCCCAATCTGCGCACCGCCGCGACGTAGGCGGTGGCCGCGCGGCCTGCCACGTCGCGGGTCGGGTCGCCGGACGAGGCGATGAACGAGCCCTGCCTGCCTCGGGTTTCGACCACGCCGTCGGCCTCCAACTCCCGGTAGGCGCGCGCCACCGTGTTGGGGGCGAGGCCGAGTTGAGCGGCCAGGGCGCGGACGGTCGGAATCTTGGTTCCGGCCGCCAGCTCGCCGGAGCGCACCTGGGCGATGATGCCGAGGCGTAGCTGTTCGTAGGGCGGCACAGCGGATTCGTGCGAGACCGTGACGGTGAACATGCCCGCGCTCACAAGTCGTCTCGGGACAGCGGGCAGGACAGGCAGCGGGGCCCGCCGCGGCCGGAGCCCAACTCGGAGCCGGGAATGCGCAACACCTCGATGCCCGCGTCCTCCAGTCTGGCGTTGGTCATCTCGTTGCGCTCGTAGGCGACCACCACGCCGGGAGCGAGGGCGAGGGTGTTGTTGCCGTCGTCCCACTGCTCGCGTTCGGCGGTGACTCCGTCCAGTCCCGTGTCGATCACCCGCAGCTTGCCGATGCCCATCGCCTCGGCGGCCGCGGGCAGGAACGGGTCAGGGCCGCTGATGCCGACCCGGCCGCCGCCGAACCGTCCGCCGTAGTCGTCTTCCTTGCGAATCGTGAAGGCGCACAACGACTCGCGCACCGCCGGATACATCACGACGGCGTCCGCGTCGACCATGGTGCACACCGTGTCCAGGTGCATGGTCGCGCGGGTCTGCGCGATCGGCACCACGAGCACGGTGTGTGCGAGGTCGTCGTCGAAAAGGCTGCGCGCCAACGCTTCCGCGCCCGCGGGCGAGGTGCGCTCCCCGACGCCTACCGCGACCACGCCCTCCGACAGCAGCAGCACGTCGCCCCCTTCGATCGGAGCGGTATGCGATTCGTAGGCGCGGCGCACCCCGAGGAAACGGGGATGGAAGGCGTAGATGAGATCGGTCAGCGACGTCTCCCTGCCGCGGGCGGGTAGCGCGAGCGAGGTGATCGCGACACGCGGACCGACCCAGAACGAGGAGTCCCGGGTGAACAGCAGATTGGGCAGCGGATCGATGACGAAGTCGCCGCCGTGGTGCATGCGGCGCACCAGCGAGGTGGCGTCGGGCCCGAACGGCAACTCGTCGAAGGTCATTCCCCCCGTCAGGATCTCGGCCAGTTCCGTGGCCTGCACGCCGCGCAGGAACCCGGCCAGCTCGTCGGCGAGTGTGTGCCCGAGCCTGCGCGCGTCGACCGCCGCGGCGATGCCCTGGATGCGGGCGGCGCCGCTGACCTCGATGGTTTCGGCGAGCAGGTCCGACAACAACAGCACCTCGGTGCCGCGGCCGCGCAGGACCTCGGCGAAGGCGTCGTGTTCCTGCTGCGCGCGTTCCACCCACGGAATGCCGTCGAACAGCAATTGATCGTTGTTGCGCGGGGTCAGCCTGCGCAGCTCGTTGCCCGGCCGGTGCAGCAGCACCGTACGCAGCGTGCCGACTTCGGACGTCACGGCCAAACGCGCACCCTCCTGCGCGGACACAGCATCTGCTCCCATGATCAGACCGTAGTGCGCCACGGCCCGGAGAGCACGGAATTCCCGGCTTCGGATGCCGATGGCCCGCGATCACCGAATCCGGTCCCGGTACCCCTGTACCTCAAGTATTGTTGAGGTGATTGGGAGGAGCGTGCATGTCGACAGCAGCCGATTGGCGGGCGAAGGAGCTGACCCCCGGGCAGCTCTCCGAGCGTAGTGGAGTCGCGGTTTCCGCGTTGCACTTCTACGAACGCGAGGGGCTCATCACGAGCAGACGTACCAGCGGGAATCAGCGCAGATATGCCCGCGAGACCTTGCGCCGCGTGGCGTTCATCCGCATCTCCCAGCGCGTCGGCATACCGCTGAGCGAAATCCGGGCGGCCCTCGATCAGCTGCCCGAGGGCCGCACCCCGACCCGGCGCGACTGGG
The DNA here is from genome assembly GCF_042802775.1 of Nocardia sp. NPDC057455. Classification (NCBI taxonomy): domain Bacteria; kingdom Bacillati; phylum Actinomycetota; class Actinomycetes; order Mycobacteriales; family Nocardiaceae; genus Nocardia; species Nocardia sp. NPDC057455. Next base: position 13,236 of record NZ_JBHVDM010000070.1, read on the forward strand.
AGGCCCTCTCGACCGTCTGGCGCGCCGATCTCGACGACCGCATCACCCAGCTGATCCGCCTGCGCGACAGCCTCACCGGCTGCATCGGCTGCGGCTGCCTATCGCTGGGCAGCTGCCGCCTGGTCAACGAGCACGACCGGCTCGGCGCCGAGGGGCCCGGCGCCCGCGTGCTCGACGTTCAGCTCAACTGCCCGTCGAAGCCAGCAGCCTGCTGAACCGCGCGCTGGTGCGCCGCATCACGAATTCGTAGGGAAACGCGAATTTGCGCGCCCACCAATAACCGAAGCGGATGTCGAACGAGCTGTAGACCAGGAACCGGTTGCGTTCGATCCCGCGCAGGATCGCCGTCGCCACCCGTTCCGGCGGCACCGCGTGCTCGGCGAAAGCCGCGGTGAGCCGCTTGATCTTCGGGTCCTCTTTGTTCACCCCCGCCAGCTCGACGCTCTGCACCAGCGGCGTGTTCACCGCGCCCGGCACCACCAGGTGCACCGTGATGCCGTGTTGCGCCAGATCGAAGCGCAGCACCTCCGATACGCCGCGAATGCCGTATTTGCCCGCGCTGTAGGCCGCGTGCCAGGGCAGCGCGAGCAGGCCCGCCGCCGAGGACACGTTCACCAGCGCACCGCCCTTGCCCGCACGCACCATGGGCGGCACGAAGGTCTCGATGACGTGGATCGGGCCCATCAGGTTGACCTCCACCATGCGCCGCCAGTGCTTGTGCTCCAGGTTCTCCACGGTCCCCCACACCGAGGTGCCCGCGATGTTCATGACGACGTCCAGACTGCCGAGTTCGGCGTGCACCCGGTCGGCGAAGGCACGCACCGCGTCGTAGTCGGTGATGTCCAGCGCTTCGGCCAGGGCGACGCGACCGCCCGCGGCGCGGATGTCGGTCACCGTGGCGGCCAGACCCTCGGCATTGATGTCGGTGAGCACCAGTTCGGCGCCGTCCGCGGCGGCGGCCGACGCGGTGGCCCGGCCGATGCCGCTCGCCGCACCCGTCACCAGAACCTTCGCATCGCGCACCGTCGTTCGTCCCGCTCCTTCGCGGCCTCTACCCAGCACTACGCATCCCATCTCGAATCGCCGAATCGGTTCTCCGCAGGGTAGTCCAGTAGACGATCGCCGACCGGGACGCCGCTAGCGCCCCAGAACCGCGAGCATGCCCGCGACGGCCCGCGGCCAGGTGAACTGTTCGGCACGGCTGCGTGCGGCCCTGCGCCTGCCGGCCTGTGGCATGGCGAGCACGTCGCTGACCGCCCGCGCGAAGGCGGACGGATGGTCGGCGGCCACCGCGCCGCAGTCGGCGGTCACGATGTCGGCCAAGGCGGAGGATCGGCTCGCCACCACGGGCGTGCCCGCCGCGAGCGCTTCCAGCGCCGCGAGGCCGAAGGTCTCGTGCGGGCCCGGCGCCAGCGAGACGTCCGCGGTAGCGAGCAGTTTGGCGACCATCGCGCGCTCGGAGATGAATCCGGTGAAGTGCACGGCGGGCACTCCGCCCGGCAGCGGGGACAGCGCGCGGGCCCGCCGCTGCAGCGCGTCCCGGCGCGGACCGTCCCCGGCGACGACCAACCGCGCCTCGATACCCGCCTCCCGCAACGCGCCGACCGCCTCGATGCTGCGATCCACCCGCTTCTCGACCGACAACCGGCCGCAGTGCACCAGCAACGGATGACCTGGCACGCCGAGATCGGCGCGCAGCCTGCGATCGCGCCGGTGCGGGCTGAACAGCTCGAGGTCCACCCCGAGCGGGACCAGTTCCACGTTCGAGGCGCCGATGCGCAGGAACTCCTCGCGGGCGAACTCGGTGGTGCACACGACCATGTCGTAATCGGTGGCGGTGTGCCGGTTGGCCACGTCGGCGCAACGCCGCGCCAACGGACCGGGCAGCACCTGGCCCAGCAGCCGGTCGAGCCGCTCGTGCGAGATCATCACGCCGGTCACGTCGCGCCGCCGCGCCCATCGACCGAAGCCGCGCAGCGTCAGCCGGTCGGACACCTCGAGCACGTCGGGCCGCAATCCGCGCAGGACGTCGGCCACCCGGCGTGGATCCGCGGCCCGGTAGCCCCCGGTCCACGGAATGGCCAGCGCGGGCAGCGTGATCCGCGCGACCCCGGTGGGCAAGATCTCTTCCGACCGGCGCGGGCCGGGCACGATCAGCACCACGTCGTGTCCGGCGGCCACATACCCCTCGCCCAAGTGGTGCAGCGCGGTGCGCAGCCCACCCGAACGCGGGCCGTAGAAGTTCGCAAGCTGAACTATGCGCACGTGGCCGATCGTGCAGCGGACCGGGTTACCCGCGCCCAACGGTGCGTGAACGGCCGTGAAAGAACCGGATAACCGGCGGCTGCGGCCGTGATCTCAGTGCGCGGGCGCCCCGCGCCCGGCCCGGGGCAGATCGAGATCGAGCGGGATCCGTCCCGCGGTGAGGTGTGTTTCGACCTGCTCGGCGGGCATCGGCTTGGCGATCAGGAAGCCCTGCGCGCGGTAGCAGCCGAGGCCGACCAAGGTCCGCGCGGCGACCGCCGTCTCCACGCCCTCGCCGACGACGCCGAGCCCGAACGAGCCGGCCAGGCCGATGATGGATTTCACGATGGCCAGATCGTCCGTGCTGGCGCCGAGCCGCTGCACGAACCCCCGGTCGATCTTCACCGCGTCCACCGGCAGCGCCTTCAGATGCGACAGCGAGCTGTACCCGGTGCCGAAGTCGTCGATGGCGATCTGCACGCCCATCCGCTTCAGGCCACGCAGGGTGACCTGGGTCCGGGCCAGGTCCTGCACCACGACGTGCTCGGTGATCTCCAGGCACACCGAGCTGCCATCGATGCCGAACAGGCGAAGGATGTCCTCGATGCGCTCGACGAAGTCCAGGCTGACCAACTGCACCGGCGACACGTTGATCCGCATCACCACGTTGCCCGCCAGGCCGCGCCTGCGCCATTCGGCGAACTGCGCGCACGCCGAGCGGATCACCCAGCGCCCCAGCTCCCCGGCCAGGTTGGTGGCCTCGGCGACGGTGACGAACGCGGCGGGCGGTAGCAGCCCCCTGGTCGGGTGCAGCCAGCGAACCAGCGCCTCCAACGCCACGATGCGGCCGGTGCGCAGATCCACCTCGGGTTGGTAGTGCAGCAGCAGCGAGCCGTCCGACACCGCGCCGCGCAGGTTGAGCTCCACGTCGTCCTGGAGTTCGAATTGCGCGCGCATGGTGTCGGTGAATACCGCGACGCCGTTTCCGCCGCCCGACTTCGCCGACAACAGGGCATGATCGGCGCGGCGCAGCACGTCGGCGACGGTGGTCTCACCGGGGAAGCCCAGCGCCACGCCGACACTGGCGCCCCGGCTGACCGACTCGCCGCCGACGGTGACGCGACGGGCGATCAACTGCTGGATGCGGTTCGCCTCGTATTCGGCGGCCACCGCGTCCATGGGCTTGGCGGGAACGATGACGAATTCGTCGCCCCCTAGTCGGGCGATCATGTCGTTCGGGTCCAGGTTCTCCCGCAACCGCGTCGACAACGTGCGAATGAAGTTGTCCCCGGCGGTGTGACCGAGGAAATCGTTGAGAGCTTTCAAGCGGTCCAGGTCGAGGAAGAAGGCGGCCACCGGGCCGGGGCTGCCGGTGCGTAATCGCTCCTCCATGTGCTCGAGCAGCGCACGTCGATTCGCCAGGCCGGTCAGGTCGTCGTGCAGCGCGATATATCGGAGACGTTCCTCCGCGACCACCCGCGCCTGCAGTTGCGCGAACAGCGCCGCGATGGCTTTCAGCACGTTGAGTTCGCGAGTGCTCCACTCGCGATCGCCGGACTTGACGAAGCCGAGCACGCCGGTCGGCTCACCCCGCGACAGCAGCGGCACGGCAGCCGAGGTCACGCCCACGATGCCGGACCCGCGGCGGACGGTCTCCTGGTAGTCGGCGAATTCCGGGGTCGGGCGCGCGACCATCGGCTCGGTCGCGTTCTCCAGCGCACGGAAGACGGGATCGGCCCCGTCGAAGTAGATCACGCCGAGCGGGTCGGGGTCTGGGATGTTCTGCCGGTGCGGCCACTCCGCCACGAGCACGGTTGCCCGGCGTTCGCGATCGGTGTGCCGCACGTAGCTGAAATCCACGTCGAAGTACTCGACCAGGTGAGCGAGCACGCGTTCGGTGGCGGCGACCATGGTCGTGGCGTCCACACCCATGAGCTCAGAGGCGACCTGGGTCACCAACGAGTCGAGTGTCCGCCGTGGCACATTGTCTCCGATCGCGCTAACTACTGGTGTCCACACCGAGCACTGGACGCCGCCTGCTGCGTACGGTGGCGGCGGAGGCGTAGCTCAGGCGAAGCACCAACGCCATGGTCTCATGCTCAGGCACTTCCAGCAGGTCCAGGAAACGGCCCTGAAGTGACGCTAGTGTATCCGCGAAGTCGGGGGAAATCGCCGCAAGTTCATCATGGCGTCGTGCGTAGAGGTATACGGGGGAAATCGGTTGCACACACAATCCGAGGCGCTCGGCCTGCACCCAAACCCGTGCGAGGGCCGCGCCGGCCGCCGCGTAGTCGGTCAATCGCGGGTCGATCGCGTCGAATGTCACCGCCAGAATGGCGGAGCTGGAGCGCACCCGGTCACCGGTGTATTTGCCCAGCGCCGAGCCGCCCGTCCAGGACCGCAACTGCGCCATCACGTCGGCGCGGGCGGTGATCTCGAATGCCGCCCACTCGTCGTCGGTCAGTTCCAGGCTGCGCGCGTCGATTCCGGTCTCCGGGTCGTCGTCGGAGGACCAACGGACCTCGGCGAGCATTTCCTCGTATAGCCGAGGCGTGAGGTAGCGGATTCGATCGGAATCCCCCAGCAAACGAGCAGCTTCCTCAATGTCGTGCCGATCCACGACCGCCCGCACGTGCGCACCGGCCGATTCGGCGACCGCTGTGAGCGTGTCGAGTACGCCGTCGGCGAGCCCGGCCCCGGTGCCGACCCTGCGGTTGGTCTCACGGCGCAGCACCGCGGGATAGTCGGCGGCCAGCTCGGCGCTGCGGTCGTCGCCCAGCCGCAGGCGGGCGAGGAGACGACCGGATCCGGGCGGCCCCTCGGTGAACTCGTGCGGCCCGAGAATCCCGTGCGCGGCCGCGGCGACCCGCGCGTTGTACACGGCCGCGCCGAGCGCGACGGCGCTGCCGCGATAGCCGATGTCCATCGCCGTGCTGTGCTGCGGCGCCAGCTCGATGGCGATCTCCCCCGCCTCGGCGCGCAGCGACCACGGCTGCATATTTCCCCCGGATGGCGCCCGTTGTGCGCAGGCCAGGACGTTTTCGACGGGCCCAGCGCCGGACTCGGGGGGCGCCTCGGCCCACACCGGCTCGTCGTTCGGCGGTGGGTCGGCCAGCTCGTCGAGGTGCCGCTCCACATCGACCCGGACGCGTCCGGAAGCCAGCTTCATGCCCAGTCCGATGCGCCGTACCGCGGCGACCACACCAGCGGCGCCGAGGGTGACGTCACCGGCCAGCTGCGGCCAGCTGGTCACCGTCTCGCCGACTTCCACCAGGCTCGCGCCGAGCCGGGGCGACAGCCCGGCGGACCCCAGCAACTTCACCACGAACGGCGCCTTCTCCCGCGACGTCAGCCCACGCAAATCCTTCGCGCGCACCTCGCCGAGCAATCCGTGAAACGCCGGTCGTCGCGGTTCGAGGTCGAAACGCTCGACGTCCAGCAAACCGCGGTCACTGGTTTCCATAAGCACCGGAATGCGGTGCCGTGCCGCGGCCTCGCGAATCACCAGTTTCATATCGAGAGAATCGCATTCCTCGACGACGACAGCGAGTCCGTCCAAGAATTCGTCCGCCGAATCCTCGTCGACACCGGCCGCGAAGATCTCCACCGGAAGATAGGGATCCAGCTCGGCGATACGGCGTGCGGTTACCACCGCTTTGTTGACGCCCACGTCGAACAACGTTCCCGCCACGCGGTTGAGATTCGATAATTCGATTCCGTCCAGATCGGCCAAGCGCAGCCCACCGCAAACGCCTTCGAGTGCGAGCAGATGCGCGATCGCGTTTCCCGCGCTTTGTCCGATGATCCCGATGCTGCGTTCGGCCAGCCGCTCCTGTTCGGCCCTGGTCAGTTTGTTCCGATTACGATCCAGCCGAATCGCCCGGAAAGTGCGCGGCCCCGGCAATCCGACCACCGCCGCGCGCCATGGATAGTAGATCCAGCGATCCGCCTCGGGCCCCTCCGCGATATCCGGCGCGCCGACCATTTTGTCGCGCTCGGCGCGCAACAGCGCACGCAAGTCGCGGAACTCGATCCGCGGGTCGTCGCGCAAGCCGGCGAGTATCCGCGCCTCCGCCGGATCCGCCGGGTCGAGGATCAGCGCCCGATGGTCGGCCACTCGGGTTCGGTCATCGCCCATGGCCGCGCCGGCTCTCCGCCGCCCGGCCCGCCCCGCACCGCGCGTCGAGCGGACGCACGGCGGTCAAACCGAGCGCGTCCTGCTCGGCTTGCGTCGAGAACCGCTGGGATTCCTCGGCGAACGCGGAATAACCTCGCGTGTCCCACCACAGCGGCACCGTTCGGTAGCGCTCATCCGGATACGGCACCGCGGGGATGCGCTCGGCCGGCATCGCACCACACGCCTCGTGCCGGGGCACGGTGAAGGAGGCCACCGTCGCGAGGCCGTAACGTGCGCCGAGCAGGCGCGCGCCGTGCAGCACGGTGCGCGAGATCGCGGCGCCCAGTTCGGCCCGGTGCGCCGCGTCGCGGGCGACCCACGCCCCCTTGGCCTCGATCACGCCGTACGGTATCCGGTCGGCGATCATCCGCCGCAGGTCGTCCGCCCCAGCACGACCAGCCCATTCGACCAGCGCGTGCGCCTGCCGCGCGTCGGTGTAGGGACCTTGTATCCGCGTCCCCGCGACCATGTCGCCGTCGGCGTTCAGCGCGGCGAAGAACAGCGACGTCGACGCACCGTCGGCGACGGCGTCGTATTCGAGCGCCTGTTCGACTCCGAAGCGCCGGTAAACGTCACGCGCCCCGTCCAGATACCGGTGCCAGAGCTCCGGCTGACCACTCGGTTCGGAGACAAAGAACGCACACTCGGATTGCGCGTCGTAATACCGCTGCACTCCCCGTCCACGGGAGTTCCTCGGCACGACTGCAATCAGATCCACAGTCATGTTGTTCCTACTCCATTGCCGCGCTGCCCTGCGCGATAGTCCAGCCCGATGCAGCCCCCCACGGCCCCGAGCCGAGACGAAGTTGCCCAGGGCAGTATCCGTCATCGGACAGGAATTGACCAGCCGTCCGGCTAATCTTCCGAAAACTCTGCGGTACATACGATATTTTTGCAGGTCAAACCCGGCGCAATCCACACCGAAAATAAAGGGGAGACCAGTCGGTTCGAGGATAGTTACTGTTCAGCTAGCTATACGAGGATGGAAATGAACAACTCGACCGACTCCGGCCCGTGCCAGATCTCGATCTCTTCACGGTAAGCCCGGGTGATCTCGGCGGACGCCGTCGCGTCGTCGACCTGCGCCCAGACGTCCTCTACCGGATCGTGATAGTCGCCATTCGGCGCAAAACGGGCATACACGCCTTTCGGCACCCGCACCAGGACATCGCCCACCGGCACGGCGTCCGGAGACGGATACTCGAAGCAGACCACCGCGTTGTAGTTCCCGGCCGGATCCGGCACGTACACCGTGTACATCGGACGGTCTTCACCGGCCCGATCGCGCAGCCGGTCTTTGAGGAAATCGATCAGGTCGCTGTTGCTGACCTTGAAGCTCGGGCGCACCCGCGGCACCACCAGCCCGCCGAAGACCGCCTCGGCACGCACCACGATCGCATAGCTCATCGCGCGTCGACCGCCAGATACAGATCGATCTTGTAGGCATGCGGGTAGCACTCGAAATCGCCGGTATAGGTCCGTTTGATGTGGTTGTGCTCCTCGGCGTAGGCGATCTGCGTCCACAGGTCGGTCATCACCTGCGGGAAGTTGCCCACCGAGGAGAACCGGGCGTAGGCGCCGCGCGGCAGCCGGGCGACCAAGTGCCCGCGGGTGACGTCGTCGAACGACGCACACTGATAGCCGACGATCTGCGTGTTGTATGTCCCCAGCTCACCGGTGTAATCGGTGTAGGCGCTGGCCAGCGGGCCGCCGAGTTCCTGGTGCAACACCGCCGCCCAGGCGGCCTCCAGATCACGGTCACGCAGTTCCCCGAGCGCACGTTTGGGGCTGCGCACCGGCAGCCCGGCAACCCACGTCTCATCCCGCTCGACGATTTCAAACTGCATGGAAAGACTCTTTCGAAGAAAGCCGGAGGTGAACCACCGCGTCCGGTCGGTCGGAATCGCCATGCTACCAACCCGGACCGGGTGGTACCGATCACATAGCGCCCCCGGCGGCCGCGCGATCACCCCGCTGAACTGGACAGACGTCCGAAGCGGTACGGTCCGGACGGAGGCGCTCGGCAGCCGGCGACCCCGGCGGGTCGCGCCGGTGCATAGTGAACATGATCGTCCGGTTCGCCCCTCGGGCACCCCCGAACGGAGTTCTGATGAACGAGACGCCGATCCGCGACCGGCACCGCCCCGCCACGCCGGGGCGCGGCGGTGCCGGTGAGCCGCACGCGCGTCACGAGCACGCTGCCGGCCCGAACAGCCGGTACTGACATGTGCCGGACCATCGCCGAACTCGACTCGGCGGTCGCCGACTGCTTCGCCTGCCCACGTCTGGTCGCCTGGCGCGAACTCGTCGCGAGACAGAAGCGCGCCGCCTTCCGCGACCAGACCTATTGGGGCCGGCCGGTCCCCGGCTTCGGTCCGGCGGACGCGGGGATGCTGATCGTCGGACTCGCGCCCGCCGCGCACGGCGGCAACCGGACCGGCCGGATGTTCACCGGCGACCGCAGCGGCGACGTGCTCTACGCGGCGCTGCACGCGGTCGGTCTCGCCAACCAGCCGACCGCGATCAGCCGCGACGACGGCCTGCGGCTCGACGGCGTGCGGATCACCGCCCCGGTGCATTGCGCGCCGCCGGACAACAAGCCGACGCCGGAGGAACGGGATCGCTGCGGCCACTGGCTGGATACCGAATTGCGGCTGCTGACGCCCACCGTCCGGTCGGTGGTGGTACTCGGCGCGTTCGGCTGGCAGGCACTGCTCCCGGTGCTGGCTGGAGCGGGCTGGGTGGTACCGCGCCCGCGACCACGATTCGGCCACGGCGCACGCGTGGAACTGGCCGCGGCCGATGCCGACCGGAACCCGCTGCACCTGTTCGGCTGCTATCACGTCAGCCAGCAGAACACCTTCACCGGACGACTCACTCCGGCCATGCTCGAGGCGGTACTCGCCGACGCGGCGGAAGCCGCCGGGCTCGAGGTGCGGCGAAGTCACGTACCGCGCGGGTGATCGCTCGCGCATCGCCGCTGTGGCGCGACTCAGACGTGATCGACCAGGGCGGGGTGACCTGCTTCGTGGGCGCAGTGCGCGCAGCAGAAGTACTCCCCCCGCGCCTCCACGCCATGGCCGAGGATGCGGCAGGAACAGTGTGTGCACGTCGGCGCCATGGCGTTGATCGCGCATTCGAAGCTGTCGAAGGTGGCGGACTCGCCGTCGCGGGTGATGGTGAACGTCTTGTCGTAATCGTTTCCGCAGGTATCGCAGGTGGTCATCTGGTCTCACCGGTCCTCTCGCGTCGATGGACTGGAGCGTCGCAGTTCGCGGTACCCAGCGCCGGGGACGCAAAACGAATCGAACAAGCTCAGGTCAGGCGCAGCGCCTGGACCGGGCAACTGTCGACGACGAGCTCGAGCAGTTCCGGTTCGGAGGGCGCGCCGGTCTCGGCCGGCACGACGATTCCGTCCTCGCCGACCCGGAACAGATCCGGCGCCAGCGCTTCGCACATGCCGTGCCCCGCGCACACGATGCGGTCGGCGACGATCCTCATCGGCCGATCCGCTCCAACCGGATGGGCAGGCCATCGGCGGGCACCGGTCCGGTCCCGGCGACCAACGGCAGCTCGTAGCCGTCCGGCACGCTCCAGCGATAGCGCAACAACATTTGGTGCACAACGGCTTTGACCGTCATGCCGCCGAAGTAGAGACCGATGCACTTGTGCGCCCCGCCGCCGAAGGGCGCCCACGCGAAGCGGTGCGATCTGTCCTCACGGCGGTGGTCGGCGAAACGTTCCGGGTCGAAGGTGTCGGCGTCGTGCCAGTACTCCTCGTTGCGCATCAGCCCGTACGTGCCGCACAGGATGAACGTCCCCTTCGGCAGGTAATAACCGAGGATGTCGGTGTCGGCGATGGTTTCGCGGACCTGCTGAGCCACCGGTGAGTAGACCCGGAGCGCCTCCTTGAACGCGAGGTCCAGCGAGGGCAGGTGGTCGAGATCCTCGTAGTCCAGCGCGGGCTTGCCCAGCGCGACGGATTCCGCGCGCAGCCGCTCCTGCCATTCCGGATGCCTGCCTAGTTCGTAGACGAGCATGGACGCCGCGATGGTGCTGGTGTCGTGGGCGGCCATCATCACGAAGATCATGTGCTCGACGACCTCGTCGTCGGTGAAGGTCTCGCCCTCGGCGGTGCTCGCCCGGCACAGCACGCTGAACAGATCGTTGCCGCCGCCCGCGCGCTTCGCGGGCAACTCGCGCCGGAAGTGCTCCTCCAGCACCCGGCGCCCGCGCACACCGCGGGCCCACACCCCGCCCGGCACATTCGCCCGGATCAGCGCGGCCCCACCACGCACCGCGTCCTCGAAGGCACGCTCCAGCCGTGCGGCGTCCGCGCTGAGTTCCGCGCCCGCGAAGACTTCGGTGGCCTGCTGGAGCAGCAGTTTCTTGATCGCGCGATAGACGCGGAAGTCGCCGGCCGGCTCCCACTGCGCGATGCCGCGGGTGATTCGCGGCGTGGTCATGTCGAGGTAGCCGATCAACCGCGGCCGCGTGAAAGCCTGTTGCATGACGCGCCGGTGGTAGAGGTGGTCGTCGAAATCGCGCAGCAGCAAGCCGCCACGGAAGAACGGACCGATCAGCCACTCCCAGCCGCGTTGGGCCGACAACACCTTGTTGCGGTCCAGCATCACCGCCTCGTACCCCTCCGGGCTGCCGAAGGTGACCATTCGCCGGCCGAGCATGCCGAACCACTGCACCGGTCCGAAGCGATCGAACCGGGTGCGCGCGAATCCGATCGGATCGGCCAGAGCTTGCACGGTATACCCGATCCCGGGAAGCCCGAAGTCGCCGAGTACCGGTTTCAGTCCGCTACCCTGCGGCGGATCGGCCAGCGGCCGAACCGGCGCCGGGTAGTGCGCGACCGCCCGCGCGGCGGCCCGCTGCGCGTGCCACGCCCAGGTGGTCCGCGCCTGGCGGATCGTGCCGGAGACCTCGTTGAACGACTGGGGCGCAAGCAGACTCATGACCGTCTTCCCTTCGCGACATTGCGATAGTCCGACGATAGAGGAAACATCCGTTTCCGTAAACGTTTGTTTCCCAATTTTGGCTGTGCCAAGCTTGCGGGGTGACCCGTACCGTCAGCGGCACCTACCGCGGAGCCTCCACGGCCGAGCGCCGTGAGGACCGGCGCAGGCGGTTGCTCGACGCCGCCCTCGACATCATCGGCACCCAGGGGATGTCGGCGTTGACCGTGCGCGGGGTGTGCGAACAGGCCAGAGTCGGCCCCCGCTTCTTCTACGAGGCGTTCCCCGACCGCGACGCGCTCGCCTCCGGCGTGCTGGTGGAGATCCAGCAGGCGGCGCTCGACCGGGCGAAGGCCGCCACCGCCGAGACCACGGGCACGCCCGCCGACCGGATCCGCGCCGGGGTCGCGGCCCTCATCGTCGAACTCACCGATGATCCGCGGCGGGCGAAGGTGGCGTTCGCCCAGACCTACGGCGGCGAGGCGCTCATGCGCAGCCGGTTCGCGGGCATGCGCCAAGTCGCCGACGTCATCATCGAGCAGACGCGCCTGGTGCTCGAATTGCCGGAAGGGCAGGACACCGCGATCGCCGCGACCTCTCAGCTGATCACCGGCGGCGCGGCCGAACTGGTCATGGTCTGGCTGGACGGCGGGCTCGACGTCGACCGAGACGGGTTGATCGCGCTACTCGGCGATTTCACCGTGGCGATGCTCGATCGACTGCCCGCGGTCGCCGGACGACTGTCCGGCCTCACACCAGATTCTTGATCAGCGACGACATCAGCGGCTCGCGCAGCCCGGGCAGCGCGGCGAAATCGCCCGCGACGACGCGATTGGTCGCCAAGGAGACGACCGCGCCGATCACCGCCTCGCCCGCCAGCCGCTGATGCGGCCGGGCCGCACCGAGCGCCGCGGCGAATCCGTCCACCAAAGCGGCCTGGGCCGCCAGCCGCCGCTCCAGCACCGACCTGCCCGCCGCGTATACCTCGACCAAGAAGACCTTCGCGACCTGTGGTTCCTGCGCGAGGGTGGAGAAATACGCGCCGAGTGCGCGGTCTATCCGCTCGAGCGGTGTGCCGTCGGCCGCGAGCGCTCCCGCGATCCGGGTCATCACGATCTCCACGGCCATGTCGTAGGCGGCGAGGAAGCACGCCTCCTTGTTCGCGAAATGCTGATAGAAGGTCATCCGCGACACCTCGGCGCGTTTCAGCACGTCCGCCACCGTCGCCGCCGCGTAGCCCTTGTCCGCAGCCGCCTCGATCATCGCCACCAGCATGCGGGCCCGCTGCGCGGCCAGCACGTCTTCCGGCGCGATGCCGTGATTACCGCCGTGCAGTTTCCCGCCCGCCCGCGCCTTCAGCAACGATCCTCGCTCCACGTACCGATGCTAAGCCGGTGACGGTCCCGCGCACACGGCGGCGACGTTGCGCGTGAATCAGACCGTGAACGGTGCCGGAGGGGGCACAATGACCGTCCGAGAGTGCTCATTCGACGAAGAAGGAGCGTGATCGACAGTGCGAGGCAGACAGCCGGCGGGACGAAGAGCCCTGATCGCGGCGCTGTGCATCAGCGGGTTCGCGGCGCAGGCGGCCACGGCGACTGCGGATGAACCCGCGTTCGTGAACATCGGAGTCGTCTACACCTTCGGCGATATCTGCTACGGCGAGGGCCGGGCAGGTGTCTCCTCGCCCACCGGAACACCCGGTGCGGCCCGTTTCGGCATCAGCTTCGTCGATCAGACCCCGGTGGACACGCCGTGCGCCTTCACCGCGTTCGCCAACTGGCGCAACCTCGACACCGGCGCCGCGGGCACAGTGGCCGTCCCCATCCGCGACGACACGGCTTCGAATCAGCCACCCGCGACCGTCTTCGCCGCCCTGCCCACCGGACCCGGCCGCGTGCAGGTCGACGTGACCACCGACTACCCGCACGTGGCGGCCCCGCCGGTCGAGATCCGGATCAACTGAAGCTCGTTTCTTCGTGCACCGCGCCCGCCCGCACCGGACCGAATCTCCCTGGCGCTGCAGTGGGTTCGGCCAGTACGCTGCCTGCCAGCGCCTCGGGACGGCGCGACGCAGAGGGGGAATCACGGATGCTCGTGTCGGAAGATCGCGCTGCTACTCGGCGGAAGAATCGCAGGCGAATAGTGATCGCCGGTCTCATCGTCGGTGCGTTGGCGACCTCCGCGTGCGGTGGCGGCTCGGGCCCGAAGAATCCCGAGCACCCCGTTCCGTCACACCTCCCGCCGCCCACCTCCAGCAGTCAGACGATCAGCAGCGAGAATATGGGCTACTTGTGGCCACTCACCGTCGACCACGGCACCTTGGAATGCCGTCCCGGCGACCTCGCCGTGTTCATCGCTCCCGACGGCACCGTCTACGCGTTGAACGACAACGCCTCCACCGCAGGAATCGCGAGCATCGAACCCCTTCGCGCCACCGGTGCGGGCGGCGACAAGATCAGCCTCGGAGCCATGCGTAGCAAAACTCTCGCGCTCTGCCACGTTTCCGGCTGACGCGCGACAGCTTTCCTCAACTCCTCGCAGTGGGCCATTACCTCCACCAGGAGCAGAGCGCCGCGCAGGCTCGGTGCAGCGCATCACCCGCTCAACGCGCAGCACAAACGTTCAAGGGCTGCCCGAGTCGAGACGGATAGTGGAATCTCGGGCGAGACCGCGATGAACGTCCGTCGCACAGCAGGGATACCCAGTCGTGAACGAGCGGCCGAGTCCGAGGACATCGCGGACGCTCGGCGGATCCGCTGACGAAAGCGGGTGATGGCGGTGCGCGAGCTGCGCCCGGCTCCTAAACTGGGGAATTGCGGCACGGTCGACCGTCGAAGCGCCGCGGCAGCTTCGCGATCGGCGCAACTCGAAGTCCCGATCCAGCGAGGGCCGGTGCATCCGGTCCGCCCCATGCAGGAGGGCCGCATGCCCGACTCGTTCCATCTACGCGTCTGCCTGGTCGGCCCAGGTTGCCTTTGCCCAACGGTGACGCTGTTCCTCGCACCGGAGCCGCTGATCCCCGGTGGCAATATGCTGCACCTACTCGAGCAGACCCCGCTCTCCACCGACACCGGCGCACCGACCCCCGACGCCGAGGTGATCGACCTGGTCGAGAACGAACCGACAGCCGGGGACCCAGGGTTACGTCCCGAACTGCACGAGTTCCGCACCGGCCGCCCCGATCCCCATCAAATCCACGACATCCTGCACGACCACCACATCACCGACGCCGCGCCGATCGGCTTGGACATCACCGATCCCACCGAACTGACCCGCCTGGCCCTGCTCCCCGAACACCCCATCGGCTACCGCCGCATCGACGACTTCCAGCAGGAAGCGACCGCCCGCGCCATGCTCGCGATCTACCGCCTCTTCGAGGTGGACCAGCGAGTCCGCCTGATGTATCACGGCTTCGCCGACCCCGGCACCGGCTGGTTCGCCCTGCGTAGCGCCACCGCTTGAGCGACCGGGTCGCTCGGTCTCTGCCCGATACCGGTGCACCGGCCTCAGAACCACGTGCTCCAAGAGCGCTTCCTCTTGGGTGCTGCCTCCGGCCGGCGCACGGCGGCGGGCCGTGCGCGCTGCGCGCAGCGGTGCGGCAACTGGTCCAGATCGGCGCTGATCGAGTCACAGAAGCCGCCGGGTGCCACGGGATCGTGCCCCCGATAGCCCCGTTCCATCGCCACCACATGCTCGGCAGACTCGACTCTGCTGTGCGATGTCAGCATGCCTTCGTCCCATACCGCGAAGTCCCAGCCGCGGGCCGTAGCAGCAGGCAGATCAGGGGTGTAGCGCCGCCGCTCCAAGACACCTCGATACAGCCCACCGGATGCATCGAGCAAACCGACGATCAATTCGCTCACGGTGTGGCGGTACGCCCCGCTGCCGTCCTCGTAGTCGTCGGCACGATAGGTCCGCAACATCCAGCCGGTGAAGACGGCCGACTGATTGGCCGGTGTCCATGCACGCAGCTTCCAGCTATCCGGCTCACAGTTGTTCGCACGCAGGCTTACTGCTGTCGACTCGGCCTTACGCACCGTGTCGGCGAGGCGGTCCGCGCCGATCGTGGCGGAATATCGGTCCTCGGACAAGCAATCGGTCATCGGCATTCCTTACGACTCGACATCGACGGCCGGACCGGCAGTCTTCCGGTGCCACGGCGCTTGTCGTACGCGCCGTCACGAGCACCTCCATCCGAAGCGGCGCGGCGCCCACGCCAGGGCGATCCGCCACGAATCGTCGCAACGGACAACGGTGCTCCGGTATCCGCCATTCGACCGACGCCCTGTACACGTCGCCGACGCGTCCAGAGCCGGAGCACGGTACGAGGATGCCGCGAGTGGATGTCGGTTCTGTCCAAGACAGCAGCGCCATCCGTCCTTAGGCTGCCGACCAGCGGTGCGCCGGGCGGTTATCGGCGGTCTCCGCTTCGACCTCAGGAGGAAACTGTGACACGTGAATTGGTCTACACGGGCTTCATGTCGCTGGACGGTGTGGTGGACTCGCCGGGCGGCAAGGTGGAGGGGCACCGCAGCGGCGGCTGGGTGATGGATACCGAGTTCGTGCCCGAGGCGTACTCGCTCAAAGCCGAAGAACTCGCCGACACGACGGGACTGATGTTCGGCCGTCGCAGCTACGAGGTGTTCGCCCCGATCTGGCGCGATTCCGCGGATCACAGCGCGTACAAGGACCTTCCCAAGTACGTGGTCTCGACCGGTCTGAAAGACGAGGACGTGATCGAGGGATGGGGTCCGATCACGATCCTGCGGTCGATCGATGACATCGCCGAACTGAAGCAGAGCGATGGTGGCGCCATTTTCATTCACGGCAGCGCCGAGCTGGCACGGCGCCTGTCGGATGCCGATCTGATCGACCGGTACAACCTGCTCGTGTTCCCGGTGCTGCTCGGGGCAGGCAAGAGTCTTTTCAGCAGGGCGGACCGGGACAAGCGGCAATTGCGTCTGAAGGAGTCCGCGACCTACTCCAACGGAGTTGCCAAGCTGGTCTACGACGTCGTGCGCTGAGTGGGATCGAGCGCGATCGCACCCCCGCTGCCTTCGCGGAGCTGCCGTGCGGTACGCCCGACATACCGCCGCAGCGCGCGGGCGAGATGGGGTTCGTCGTAGTACCCGAGCTTGTCGACGACCTCGCTCGGGCACTCGCCCGCGGTCAGCAGTAGCGCCGCGGTGCGGGCGCGTCCGATCTGCCGCACCGCGCAACGGGTGAGGCCCGTCGACGCTCGGAAGCGTCTTTCGAGCGTGCGCTCGGTGGCCGCCGGACGGTGCCCGCGCAGTGCGTCCGCTACCAGAGGATCACGAACCAGAACTCCGTCTCGGACGAGCCGGTCGACCAGCGCCTCGACGTCGTCCGGGCGCGGCGTCTCCCAGCGGGCACCAGCCAACCAGAAGGTCCGACTCGTCACATCGGGCAAGAGGAGCCCGCGGTCGACCAGAGACGGCGCGGCCACCGCGCGAAGCGACGTGCCGACCGCGAACTG
The DNA here is from genome assembly GCF_042802775.1 of Nocardia sp. NPDC057455. NCBI lineage: Bacteria > Bacillati > Actinomycetota > Actinomycetes > Mycobacteriales > Nocardiaceae > Nocardia > Nocardia sp. NPDC057455. Next base: position 30,124 of record NZ_JBHVDM010000070.1, read on the forward strand.
AACACCGACGAAGGCCGCGCCTTCGGGCACGGGGGCGGTACCGCAACGGCTTTCGGGACCCGAGATGCCCGCGTACGCGGTGCCGTCCTGTTCCCAGAACACCAGACCCAGGGTCTCGGTCGCCACGCTGGTCATCTCCGCGACCCGCTCGCTCCGGCACGTCCACACGGAGTCGATCCACAGCGAATCCGATACCCGCGTCTCGAACAGCAATCCCACCACCGGCATCCTAATCCGGGCGCTTGCCGCTCGAATCCCGCTGCATGCGACAGGCCTGCGAATACACGGCATTCGGCAGGTGCGGATGTCCCGCGGTCAGCGCGAGCAATTGGTGGTGCCGAACGAGCCCCTGTCGACGCCCGGCGGAATATCATCTGCAAAGAAGAAATCCCGGGACCTGATTGAAATGGCCCCGGGAATGCCGGTAAACGGTAGGCGAACTCTGCCTTGCTGTGGAGCTAAGGGGAATCGAACCCCTGACCTTCTCGATGCGAACGAGACGCGCTACCAACTGCGCTATAGCCCCGTGCGGTTCCGGGGAACCGCGCTGTGACACTGTATCAGGCCACGCACCCAGACTCCGAATCGGTGCTTTGGCCTGCGGAAACAGGTGCGGGGCTATGCGCCGGCGGCGCGGCGAATGTCGCCGCTGGTGCGGGTGCGCAGGGCGCGGGCGGTGGCCGGGTCGAAGGGGTCGAGGTGGGCGAACATGGGGTCTTCGTCGTCGGGCTCGACCAGGGTGGAACGGCGGCGGAGGGCGCGGGCGGTGTCGCGGTCCATGGCGCCGTGCGGAGCGCGGGTTCCCTGGGCGCCCGGATCGGCCTCGTCCTGGTGGCCACGGTTGAGGCGGGCGGCGCGCCTGCGGCGGATCTCCTCCTCCATCCGCACCTGCTTGCGCAGGTAGGCCAGGTAGGTCACCAGCACGGTGACGGCGAGCGCGCAAGCCCACCACAGGAAGGGCGTGAATACCATCGCGAGCGCGCCGGAGAGGATAGCGGTGAGCAGCAGGCCGAGCACGGCGCGCTGACGGAAGGTGTAGCGGGCCGCGCTGGCGATGGCGTCGGCTTCAGGGTCGTAGCCGCCGCGGCCACGGCGGGTGGGGACGAAGTCCGGTTCCGCCGAGTCCACGTCGTCGTACTCGTCGTAGTCGTCGTAGTCGTAGTCGTCCACGCGGGCGGGCGCGGTGGAGCGCGCAGGCGGGATTCTGGCCGCGACCGTCTCGGGGTGGTATGCGCCCACGCCGCCATCATCGGTCTCCGCGTCGATCTTCGCAGCGACTTCGGCGGCTTCATCGTCATCCGACTCGTCGTGGGCCGGCTCGACCTCGTCCGACTCGTCGTCGTCCGGTGCGGCGGTCGCGCGATCGTCGGCCTCGATGTCGTCCGTCTCGGCGGCGGCGATGTCGTCCGTTTCGGCGTCAGCGATGTCGGATGCCGCGACGTCGTCGGCCGCGGGCGTGTTCTCCTCGTCGGTCTCGGTGACGGGCTCGTCGGCCGGTGTCGTCATCCGGTCCTCCGCATCATCGCTGTGGGGATACTTTCTCGGTACGCGGCGAGGCCGCCAGTTCGGATCGGTTTCGTGTCCGGCGGCCGGGCCTTTCCGGAGACGCCGTTTGCCTCCGCCGCGATGCAGGACCCTGGTCGCCAGCGCGGCGTCGGTGGTCCGGCGGATTCTCGGGTGACGATCGGCGAGGATCGGGAACAGGACGAAGACCCAGAGCACGACCAGCCCGATCCACAAAATCGAATTCGGCATCGCGTCAGCACCTCCGTCCCGCCAGGGTTTTTGTCCGGCTCGGCCCGCGAGCGGTTCGTCACACGCTCCGCCCTCGGCCGGCCCCCGTCCGACGCAGCGGCGCGGACGCCGGTCCCCTCGCAGGCTCTTTGCCGATGACGCAAGACGCACCATCGACGTCCGTAGGCTAATTCCGGGTAGCACCAAGTTCCGGCAGGCGCGCCGTGCACATCCGCCACACCTGTCACATTTCCACCAATGTCACCGCGGCCCGGGGGGCCGGATCTACTGCAGGGTGACGCGCCCCTCTCGCACCAACCGGTCCAGGACCGTTCCGGCCAGTTCCTCGACGGTCATGCCGACCAGCAGGTGATCCCGCCAGGCGCCGTCCACGTCGAGGTAGCGCCGGAGCAGTCCCTCTTCCCGGAAACCGACATTGCGCAGTACCGCCTGGCTGGCCAGATTCTCCGGCCGGACGGTCGCCTCGACCCGATGCAGACCGACCGGCCCGAAGCAGTGGTCCAGGCCCAGCGCCAACGCCGCCGTGGCGACGCCTTGCCCGCTGAGATCCTTGGCCACCCAGTAACCGATCCAGGCCGACCGCAGTGCGCCGCGCACGATATTGCCGACGGTCAACTGCCCGCTGAACACGCCGTCGACTTCGATCACCAACGGGATCATCGCGCCGCGCCTGGCCTCCGCCTTCAGGCTCGACCACAGCGCCGGCCAATTGGAGGCGTGGTTGCGCGCCTCCCACGCGCCGCGACCGGTCGGCTCCCACGGCTCCAGATGCGCCCTGTCGCGCAACCGGATCCGGCTCCAGGCCGCCGCGTCGCGCAGCCGCACCGGACGTAGGGTCACCTGTCCCGCGGCCACCCGCGCCGGGCCCAGCCGCGCGGGCCACCCCGGATGCTGCGTGGCCCGGAAGACATTCATCGCGTCCACGTTTCAGCCGCGCTGTGCGAGGAAGGCGACCTGGACTTCGTCACCGGTACGGATCTCGGTGTCGTCCGGCTCGAGCACGATCAGGCTGTTCGCCTCGGCGAGCGTGGCGAGCAGGTGCGAGGACGAGTTCCCGTTGCCGAGCGGCTGCACGAGGTATTCGCCGGTGGCTTCGTCCCGCATGAGCTGCGCGCGCAGGTATCCCTTGCGCCCGGCCATGGAACTGATCGGGGTGATGGTCCGCGCGCTGATGATCCGGCGCATGGGATGCCTGCGCCCTAACGCGATTCGGATCAAAGGCCGCACCATCACCTCGAATACCACCAGCGCGCCCACCGGGTTGGACGGCAGCAGGAAAGTCGGCACCTCGTCGCGGCCGAGCCGGCCGAAGCCCTGCACCGAGCCGGGATGCATGGCCACACGGGTTATTTCGAGCTCGCCGAGCCCTTCCAGCGCCTCCCGGACCTGCTCGGAAGCCCAGCCGCCGACCGCGCCTGCGATGACGACCACCTCGGAGCGCACCAACTGCCCTTCGACCACGTCGCGCAACCGGCGCGGATCGGAACCGACGATGCCGACGCGATTCACATCCGCACCGGCATCGCGCGCAGCCGCGGCCAGCGCGTAGGAGTTCACGTCGTACACCTGGCCGGGGCCGGGGGTGCGATCGATATCGATCAGCTCGCCGCCCACCGAGAGCACCGATAGTCGAGGGCGCGGATGCACCAGTACTTTGTCTTGACCGACCGCGGCGAGCAGACCGACTTGCGCGGCGCCGATGATGGTTCCCGCACGCACCGCCACGTCACCCGGCTGGACGTCGTCCCCGATGCGCCGCACGTAATCGCCGGAGCGCACCGGCTCGTACACCTTGATCCTGGCCCGGCCGCCGTCGGTGAAGTCCAACGGGAGCACCGCGTCGGCGAGCGTCGGCATCGGTGCGCCGGTGTCCACCCGGACGGTCTGACGCGGCTGCAAGCGGATCGGCTGCCGCGAACCGGCGACCACCTCGCCGACGACCGGAAGGGTCAGGTCGACGAGATCGCCTACTTCGTCGCGGATGTCGGCCCCGGCCGATGCCACGTCGACGCTGCGCACGGCGTAGCCGTCGATGGCGGCCTGATCGAAGCCGGGCAACGGCCGCTCGGTGACGACGTCCTCGGCGCACAGCAGGCCCTGGGCCTCGGAAATCGCGACCCGGACCGGTCGGGGCGCGACCGCCGCGGCGGTCACCTTGATCTGCTGATCCTCAACCGAGCGCATCCAGCCCTTCCTGATCCTCTCCGCACTCCATCCGATCTCGCCTGCGCGAGCGCGCGCGATCCCGCCGCGGCGCAAGCGCATTCGCGCGCACCGCGGTGACCATCATTCGTACCCGACGGTCCACTCTCGGCGAAACCCCCGGCGGGTCCGTCAGTCGTCGGTCGTCAGCTGCGGATCCCAGTCCGGACCGAGGCGGTGCTGCAGCCACTCGCGCAGGGCGGGGCCGTATTCCTCTCGTTCCAATGCGAAATCGACCGCAGCACGAAGATAACCGCCCGGGTTGCCCAAATCGTGGCGCGACCCACGGTGCACCACCACATGAACCGGATGCCCCTCGGCGATCAGCAGTGCGATCGCGTCGGTGAGCTGCAGTTCGCCGCCCGCACCGGGCTCGATGCGGCGCAGCGCGTCGAAAATCGCGCGGTCCAGCAGATACCGGCCCGCGGCCGCGAACGTCGACGGCGCGTCGGCGAGCGCGGGCTTCTCCACCATTCCTTTGACGCGCAGCACGTTCGGGTTCACCGCGTCCGGCACCGGCGCGACGTCGAACACGCCGTAGGCGCTGACCTCGTCCTTGGGTACATCGATGGCGCACAGCACCGTTCCGCCGCGCTTGCGCCGCACCCGGCACATCACGTCGAGCACGCCGCGGGGCAGCACGAGGTCGTCGGGCAGCAGCACCGCGATGACGTCCTCGTCGGCGTCGAGCGCCTGCTCGGCCTGGGCCACCGCGTGCCCGAGCCCGAGCGGCTCCTCCTGCACCACCGAGGTCACATCGAGCAGTCCCGGCGCCTTGCGCACTTTCTCCAGCAGCTTGAACTTGCCGCGCTCTTCCAGCGTGCTCTCCAGCACCAAGTCCTCGACGAAGTGCGCGACCACGCCGTCCTTACCCGGGGAGGTGACGATCACCAGGCGCTCGGCGCCGGATTCGGCCGCCTCGGCGGCGACCAGTTCGATGCCGGGGGTGTCCACCACCGGAAGAAGTTCTTTGGGCACCGTCTTGGTCGCGGGCAGGAACCGTGTTCCGAGCCCGGCCGCGGGCACCACGGCCGTGCGGAAGCACGACTCGGTGTCACCGGGCTTTCCGGCCTTTGCTGTCATACGCATACCCTATCCATCCATCACGCCGCCGGATCGGCGTCGCGCCGACCCGGTTCCGGGGTGAGCCTATGGTGATCACTGTGGAGATGCCCGGCGAGCGCGACAAACATGCATGGCGCATCGAACTCCTCGCCCAACGGGCTGTGATGAGCGCCACGGAGCGCGAGAAAGAAGCGTTCGCCCTGGCCACGGCAATGGACACGCTGGGCGCTCACGGGTGGGTCTGCGCCTACGTGCCGGTGGCGGGGGAACCGGGGTCGACGGCGATGCTGGACGCGCTGCTCGCCGGAGGCGCGCGGGTACTACTGCCGGTCACCGGGCCGCCGGGACCTTTGAGCTGGGCCGAGTACACCGGCGCGGACACCTTGCGCCGGGCCCGCTACGGATTGCTCGAACCCACCGGCGCGGTGCTGCCGCCCGACGCCGTCGCCCGGGCCAGGCTGATCCTGGTCCCCGCCCTCGCGGTGGACCTGCGCGGCGTGCGGCTCGGTCGCGGGGCGGGCTACTACGACCGCACGTTGCCCGCCGCACGGCCGGACGCGCGTCTGGTCGCGGTGGTTCGCGACGACGAGCTGCTCGACCGGCTGCCCGAGGAACCGCATGATCTGCGTATGGGCTGGGCGCTGACGCCACGGGGCGGCCTGCGCCGACTGGGCGGCCATTACGCTGGGGAATGAAACACCGATTGGCGGTGTTGGCACTGTCGGCTGTAGAGTGCCAGATCGACGAACACCGCGGAGGATCCTGTGCCTACTTACTCGTATGCGTGCACCCAGTGTGACAACCGCTTCGACATCGTTCAGTCCTTCACGGACGAGGCGCTGACCGTGTGCTCGGAGTGCTCCGGAAAGCTGCGCAAGCTGTTCAACTCGGTCGGCATCGTCTTCAAGGGCAGCGGCTTCTACCGGACCGACAGCCGGGGTGGCTCCTCCACCGCCAGCGAGCCCGCCAAGTCCGACAGCAGTTCGAGTTCCTCTTCCGACTCCGGGTCGTCGAGTTCCGGTTCGGCGAGCGGGTCCACCGCGTCCACCAGCACGGCCGTAGCCAGCTGATTCGACGGTTTTCCACAGCCAGTCACCTATCCACAGCCTCCGGTGATCCCGGCCGGGCGAGTGCGAGTCCGGCCATAGGATCCGGCCATGACTCGTGCATTCGCCGACCTGCGCCGCGGCGGCTGGAATCCGTCCGGGTGGCAGCGCCCGCCCTGGGCCGATGCTGTACTCGCCCGACGACTGCTCGCCGCCGCACTCGCCGCACTCGCGACGTTGCTGCTCGTTCGTGGTGACCCGGATACCGAACGCACGACGGTCGTCGTCGCGGGCCGGGATCTGACTCCGGGACAACTGCTCGAGGCAGATGACCTGCGCGCCACACCGCGCGAGGCGGGCACGCTGCCCGCGGGTGCGGTCGCCGATCCCGCCGCGCTCATCGGCGCGACGCTGACCGGCGCCATGCGGCAGGGCGAGGTCTTCACCGATCTACGTATCGTCGGCCCGCGCCTGGCCGCGGCGGCGACCGGCGCGCGCGAGGCGCGCATCGTGCCCCTCCGCCTCGCCGACACGGCGGTCGCCGACATCCTGCGCGCGGGCGATCGCGTGGACGTGATCGGCGCCGAAGACGCGAACGGACTCGGTTCCCGGGCACCCCGCACCCTCGCCACCGATGCTGCCGTCATCCTCGTCGCCGGCACCGGTGCCGGGCGGCAAGCCACGGAACGCGTGGTCTTGGTCGCGATGGACGCCGAGCACGCCGCCGTCGTAGCAGGGGCGTCACTGCGCACCGCGCTCACCGTCGTCTTCCACTGACCGCCGGTCACACTTCGCCGAAGATCCGCCGACTACACACGCACCGATTCGAAGGTGCCGATTCCGGCCGGCGATCTACTCGCCGAGAGCCGAATTCCGACTTCACCCGCGCAGCAAGCGAAACGGGCCCGTCATCGACGGGCCCGTTCACGTCGTGCGCCTGAAGTCTCCGGCTCAGCCGAGGCTGAAAGGTTGTCCCCACAACGTCACCCAGGTGATGACATTGTCGGTCTCGACCTCGACACTGACGAAAGCGCGCGCCTGGGCA
>NZ_JBHVDM010000071.1:0-36642 GCF_042802775.1 Nocardia sp. NPDC057455
ATCGTGAACCGCGGTGACCGTGGCACCGGAGTCATTGGCGCGGCAGATCCAGCTCGGCCATTTCCTTTTCGATCGCATTCGCCGCGAAATTCACTCCGCGGGAACGTAATTCATGAACCCGGCGCTGGAGTGCCTCGACTCCACCGGGTTGGGCCGCGATGTCGGCGACGCTGATCCGGCCCTTGGGCCCGTGCACACCCGACTGCACGTACGACATCGTGATACCTCCTGCCTCACGCTCGCCCACCCACCGACCCGGGTGGGTTCACCACTGCGCTACAAGTCGCACGACAGCCGTGGCGACAGGAGAGCCCGGGTCGCCGGGCACGCTGGCTGAATGCTATCAGCGATCTTGACCGGACATTGGATCAATGTGTTCTGTCTCACAGCTGATTTCCCGTGCGATGTTGAGCTGTATTTGCTAGGTAGACAGTCGCATTCAGGCGAATGCGATCTTGCTCCTCGGCGCCGAGCTCCCGGCGCACCTTGCCGGGGACCCCCGCTACGAGGGAACCGGGTGGAATCTGCGCGCCTTCCGGGATCAGCGCGTTGGCCGCGATCAAGCTGCCCGGCCCGACGACGGCGCCGTTGAGGATGGTGGCGCCCATGCCGACCAGCACGTCGTCACCGATCGTGCATCCGTGCAGGATCGCGTTGTGGCCCACCGAGACACCCGCGCCGACGGTGAGCGGGAAGCCGGGGTCGGCGTGCAGCACGCAGCCGTCCTGGATATTGCTGCGCGCGCCGACCTCGATCGTCTCCAGATCGGCGCGCAGTACCGCGTTGTACCAGACGCTGACCTCCGCGCCGAGCCGCGCGCGGCCGATCACGGTTGCGTTCGGCGCGATCCACGCGCTCTCATCGATCTCCGGCGCATGCTCGCCCAGCTGAATCCGCATGGTCAACGAACTTAGCGGGCCCGGAGCTCGGAGCCGCCACGGCCCGTGCCGGACGAGACGTGGCGGGGTGGCGCTCAGCTCTGACCTCGGAAGCTGGTGCGGTGGGCGGCGGGAGTGGTGCCGAGGATGCGGTGGAAGTGGTGGCGCAGGCTCACCGCTGTGCCGAAGCCGGTGTCGACCGCGATGCGTTCCACGGTGTCGGTGGTGGATTCCAGCAGCAGCCGCGCCCGGTCGGCGCGCTGGAGCAGCAGCCACTGCTGCGGGCTGGCGCCGGTGCGGTCGCGGAAGCGGCGGGTGAAGGTGCGCCGCGACATGAGCGCGACGCGGGCCCAGCTGTCCAAGTCGACCGGGTCGCCGAGATGGGTTCGCGCCCAGACCATGGCGCGTTCGATCGGATCGTCGTCGGCGGCGTCGGGAACCGCGACCGGGATGTACTGCGCCTGGGAGCCGCTGCGGTGTGGAGCGGTGACCAGCGCCCTGGCCAGCTCTGTGGCCGCTTTGCTGCCGAGATCGCGGCGTACCAGGTGCAGGCAGCAGTCCAGTGCGGCGGCCACGCCTGCCGAGGTGACGACGTCGCCCAGGTCCGACCACAGCGTGTCGGCGCGGACCCGGACCGCGGGAAACGCGCGGGCCAGTTCGGCGGCGGAGGCCCAGTGCGTGGTGACTTCCCGTCCGTCGGCCAGTCCGCTGGCGGCCACGGCCCACGAGCCGAGGCACAGCCCGACGATCCTGGCGCCGTCCGCGTGGGCGCCGCGCAGGGCGGCACGCAGCTCGGTGGACAGCGGTCGGCCGGCTCGCCAGCTCGGGATCACGACGGTGTCGGCGCGGGCCAGCGACTCGAGTCCGTGCTGGACATGGATGTCGAATCCGGCGGGGGTGCCCAGGCTTCCTGGCCGCTCGGCGCACACGTCCACCCGATAGGGCGCGGATCCTTCGACGCCGACCCGGCCGAAAACCAGGCTGGGTACGGATAGGTGGAACGGGCTGATTCCGTCGTACGCCAAAACGGCTACCGTGCGCATGGCCCGATATTAACGTTGAGCGGCTCGCGGGCCACTGTCTCCCGGTACATGGACGGGACAAGATCAACGGCATGAGCGACACGATCGAACGCACCGGCCTGGAAGTCCTGCACATCGGCGGTCCGACCCTGCGGTTCCGCTACGCGGGCCGCACCTGGCTGACCGACCCCACTTTCGACGAGCCGGGCGACTACCCGGGGCGCGTCACGTTGCACAAACTCACCGGCCCCGCGGTGTCGGCCGACGAGGTGGGCCCCGTGGACGTGGTGCTGCTCTCACACGACGAACACGCCGACAACTTGGACGACTCCGGCCGGAAGCTGCTGACCACGGTGCCGACCGTCCTGTCCACGCCCGGCGCCGCGACCCGGATCGAGGGTGTGCGCGGACTGGAGAACTGGGAGACCGTGACGGTGCACGGCGTGCGGGTGACCGGAGTGCCCGCCCTGCACGGTCCCGAGGGCTGCGAGCCGTTCACCGGGATCGTCACCGGGTTCGTGCTGCGCGCCGAGGGGCAGCCGACGATGTACGTCTCCGGTGACAACGCCTCCGTCGAGGTGGTGCGCGAGATCGCCGAGCGGATCGGCCGCATCGACATCGCCGTGCTCAACATCGGCGCCGCGAACATCGGCCGATTCGGCGACGCCGACGTCACTTTGAACGCACGCACCGCGCTGCGGGCGGCCGAGATACTCGGCGACGCGGTGATCGTGCCGATCCACGCCGAAGGCTGGGCGCACTTCAGCGAGACGCTCGACTACCTGGGTCACGTCTTCCGCGACGGCGGCCGCGCCGAGCGATTGCGGATACCGCCGTTGGGCCGCGCGGCCACCGTGTGAGCGGCGCCGTCCGCGCTCAGCTGGGCAACGTGCCGAGAAACTCGCCCGGAGCGCGGCGCGCGAGTGGTCGCCGTGCGCGCTCGGCGCGTCGCTCGTGGCGCAGGCCCGGTGGCGGGGCGACGATGACGGTATGAGGATCGGAGTTCCACGGGAGGTCAAGGAGCAAGAGTTCCGGGTAGCCCTGACTCCGGCGGGCGCCGGGGAACTGACCGGGCACGGACACCAGGTGCTGGTGCAGGCGGGCGCGGGCGTCGGATCGGGATTTCCCGACGCCGGTTACGCCGCGGCGGGGGCCCGCCTGGTCCCGGACGCCGACCAGGTGTGGCGGGAAGCCGAGCTGGTGCTGAAGGTGAAGGAGCCGATCGCGCCGGAGTATCCGCGGATGCGCCGCGGACAGGTGCTGTTCACCTTCCTGCACCTGGCGGCGTCGCGCGACTGCACCGACGCCGTGCTGCGCTCCGGTATCACCGCGATCGCCTACGAGATGGTCCGCGCCGCCGACGGCTCGCTGCCGCTGCTGGCTCCGATGAGCGAGATCGCGGGCAAGCTCGGCGCCCAGGTCGGCGCGTATCACCTGATGGCCCCGCTCGGCGGCGCGGGACTGTTGCCCGGCGGTGTCCCCGGCGTACGCCCGGCGGAAGTCGTCGTGCTCGGCGGCGGCGTCGCGGGGTCGAACGCGGCGGCGGTCGCTATGGGCATGGGTGCGCGCGTCAGCGTGCTGGACACCAACCTGCACCGGTTGCGTGAACTCGACGCCCGCTTCGACGGGCGGATCGCCACCGTCGCGTCGAACGCCACGGAGGTCCGGCGGGCGGTGCTGTCGGCCGACCTGGTGATCGGCGCGGTGCTGGTCCCCGGCGCGCGTGCGCCGGAACTGGTCTCCGACGACCTCGTCGCCGGGATGCGCCCCGGCGCGGTGCTGGTGGACATCTCCATCGATCAAGGTGGCTGCTTCGCCTCCGCGCACCCGACGACGCACGCGAATCCCACCTTCCGGGTGGCGGAATCGCTGTTCTACTGCGTCGCCAACATGCCGGGCGCGGTACCGCACACCTCGACGATCGCGCTCACCAACGCGACCCTGCCCTACGTCCGGGCGATCGCGGATCTCGGCTGGCAGGAGGCATGCGCCACGCATCCCGATCTGGCCAACGGGCTCACCGCAGACGCCGGGCGGCTGCTGTCGGCGGAAGTCGCCGCCGCGCATGGGTATACGCGGCCGCTCGGCGTCGCGGGCTGACTACTCCTGCCCGGCGAGGCCCTCGCCCAGGTACCAGTCCGGCTCGCCGCTGGTGGGCAGGTCGCGCAACTTGTCCGGGTTGCGGACTACGTCGATCGCGACGATGCGACCCTCGTCGACGGTGAAGGAGAAGACGCCCGTGTGGGTGCCGTCGAAGACCACCAGCCCGGGCTGGCCGTTGACCAGCACGGCACGCCCCCAGGCCCCCGCCGCGGACGGCGCGTGGTACCAGCCGAGCAGCAGCTTGGCCACGATCTCGGCGCCGTGCACGGGCTGCCGGATCGCGGGCACCTTGCCGCCGCCGTCGGCGGTGAGACTGACGTTCGTGTCGAGGACTCCGAGCAGAGCACTGAGATCGCCGGACCGCCAGGCCAGGGCGAAGGCCGACACCACCTTCTGCTGCTCGTCCGGGGAGGCCGGGAAGCGGGGAGTGCCCTGCTCGACGTGCTTGCGAGCCCGTGAGGCGAGCTGACGGACGGCGGCCGGGGTACGGCCGACCACCTCGGCGACCTCCGGGCCGCTCATGCCGAACACCTCCTGGAGCACGAACGCGGTGCGCTCGGCCGGCGACAGGGACTCGAGCACGACCAGCAGCGCGGTGGTGACCCGCTCGTCCTGGGTGATCCGGTCGGCGGGATCCTCCCAGCTGGTCACCTCCGGCTCCGGCAGCCATTCGCCCACGTACTGTTCGCGGCGCACGCGGGCGGAGCCGAGGTGGTCGAGGGCGAGCCGGCCGGTCACGGTGGACAGCCACGCGCGCAGATTATCGATCTCATTCGCGGCGCCCGCCTCGTACTGACGCTGCAACCGCAGCCACGCCTCCTGCACGACATCGTCGGCGTCGCTGAGACTGCCCAACGTGCTGTAGGCCAGCCTGCGCAGATACGCGCGGTGCTCCTCGAACTGCCGGGCCAGCTCGGCCTGGTCGAGGGGCTCACGCTGTTCGGAAGTCACTTCTGATCGCCTGTTCGTCGTTCGGCCCCTGCCGGGGCGAGTCTATGGTGCGTCACCGGGTCGACGAGGCAGGGGAACCGAGTGTGACATGGCTTCGAGCGGTGATCCGTGTGCGCGGCGCCGGTCACCCACCCGATAACCTCGCCGGGTGCAGAAGGGGACCTCCACCGCGATCGGGTTGCTGCTCGGATTCGCGCTCGACCGGGCGTTCGGCGATCCGCGCCGGTGGCATCCGGTGGCCGGATTCGGCTCGGCGGTGACGGCTCTGGAGTCGGTGACCTATGCCGACCGGCGCGCGGCGGGGCTGGTGCACGAGGCACTGGCCGTCGGCGCGGTCGTCGGACTCGGCGTCGCCGTTCGGCGCGGCGGGGTGGTGCCTGCCGCGGTCGCCACCTGGACCGTCCTCGGTGGGCGCAGTCTGGCCCGAACCGGTCACGCGATGGCCGATCGGTTGGCGGGTGGCGACCTCGAAGGGGCCCGCGCGCTGCTGCCTTCGCTGTGCGGCCGCGACCCGCACGCGCTCGACGCGGACGGGCTCGCCCGCGCCGCCCTGGAGTCCATCGCCGAGAACACCTCCGACGCGGCCGTGGCTCCGGTGGTCTGGGGCGCTGTCGCGGGCGTCCCGGGTTTGCTCGGGTATCGGGCGATCAACACGCTCGACGCGATGATCGGCTACCGCAACCAGCGCTACCGGCGTTTCGGCTGGGCCGCCGCGCGCGTCGACGACGCGGCCAATCTGATCCCGGCGCGGGTCACCGGTTTGCTCACCGCCGCGCTCGCCCCCTTGATCGGCGGGCGGCCCGCTGCCGTCCTGGCCGCATGGCGGCGTGACGCGGCCGAGCATCCGAGCCCCAACGCGGGGGTGGCGGAAGCGTCGATGGCCGGGGCGCTCGGCGTCCGGCTGGGCGGCCGTACCGAGTACCCGCACGGTGTGGAGATGCGCCCGGTGCTCGGAGACGGCCCGGCTCCCACCGTGCACGACCTGCGCCGCGCCGTCCGCCTTTCCGAGGCGGTGCAACTCACCGCGACTCTGCTCGCCGCCGCAGTCGCCGCGACCAGGCGCTGAGTGGTTCCCAACGGGTCGCCGGGCGATACCACTCCCGAGCCGAACCTGCGAGGAAGGCGACTTCTCTCGGTGCGGTCGATGGTGCCGGATAGGCTTTCGCGGTGCGGATCGGACTCATCACCATCGTCGTGGCGGAGTACGACTCCGCGATCGAGTTCTTCGTCGACACTTTGGGATTCGAGCTGGTCGAGGACTCGGCGGCGGTCACGAACGACGGACGCCCGAAACGCTGGGTGGTCGTGCGGCCGCCCGGCGCGGAAACGGGCATCCTGCTCGCCCGAGCGGACGGCCGGGCGCAAGCCGCGGTGATCGGAACGCAAGTGGCGGGCCGGGTCGGGTTCTTTCTACAGGTCGAGGACTTTCAGTCGGCCTACGACCGGATGGTCTCGCGCGGTGTCGAGTTCGCGCGCGCGCCGCGCAGCGAGCCGTATGGCCGGGTGGCGGTCTTCCTGGACATCGCGGGGAACCGGTGGGATCTGCTCGGGCCGCATCAGCCGTAGCGCGAGCTTCGTCGGCGTCGAACCGGTCCGGCCGCCGCGCCGGGATCAACCGCGGCCGCGGCCGTAGCGGTCGGCGAGGCGGGCTTCCGTAGTCGGTGCGGCGGGAGCGGGCGAGGGCGGCTCGGACCGGGTGGGGCCGGCGGGAGACGCCGAGGGGGGTGGCTGGGTGACGGAGCCCTTTTCTTTCCTTCTTTCCCGGATCTCGGCGTAGACGAAGTAGCCGAGGCCGAGGGGAGCCATGATGCCGAAGGCCAGCCATTGCAGCCCGTAGGACAGATACGGGCCCGCGTCGAGCTGGGGGAGCGGGGTGGGGGTGAACGCGCCCGGTTGGTTCTCGCCCAGCTGGAGGTAGCCGCCGCGCTCGCCGCCGGCGGGCACGGGGGTGAGGGGTTGCCCCAGGACCGCCGACTCCTGTGTGGTGTCGATGGAGTACACCTGGCGATAGCCGTCCTGGACGCTCGGGTCCTTACCGGGCGTGACGCCCTCGGACATCCGGACCCTGGCCTCGATGCGCTGCGGCCCGGCGGGCGGTGCGGGGATCTGCGGCGGGCGCGTCCCGTCGACGGCCGAGACCAGTCCGCGGTCGACGAGCAGCATGCGGCCGTCGTCCAACCGGAACGTCGCGAGCACCGCGTAGCCCGGAGCGCCGTCGAGGTGGCGCAGCCGCACCAGCACCGTCGAGTCCGGCACGTAACTGCCGGCGGCGGTGACCCGCCGCCACTCGGTGTGCGTGCCGTTTCCCGCATCGGAGAGCACGGTGGTGACGTCTACGGGATCGGCTCGCACCGAGTCGGCGATCAGCTGGTTGCGGTGCGAGGTGGCCGTGTTCTTGCCGAGTTGCCACGGCGCGAGCACGGTGAAGCACAGGTACGCGAACGCGGCGACCAGCACCGCCAGGATCAGCCAGCTGGGGCGCAACAGGAACGCGAGCCTGCGCATCAGGGTCGCTCGTCCGGGACGGGTCGCAGGTCGGGCGGCTCGGCGGCCAGTTCGGCGCGCACCCAGTCGAGCAGGCCGGGGACGGCGGCCTCGATCTGGGCGCGCACGAGTTCGAAGTCCGTCGCGTCGCCGTAATAGGGGTCGGCCACTTCGGGGCCGTCGGCGTCGGGGTCGAAGGCGCGCAGCAAGCGCAGACGCTCGGCCGGGACGCCGAGGCGGACCAGGTCCCGCTGATGGGAGCGGTCCAAGGCGACCACCAGGTCGGCATCGCCGTGCTCGGCGCCGAACGCGGCGGCGACGTGCCCGGTCGGGTAACCGTATTTGCGCAGGGTGGCGCTGGTCCGCGGGTCCGCGTCGGCGCCCACGTGCCAGGAACCGGTGCCCGCGCTGCTCACCCGGACCCGGTTGGCCAACCCGGCCCGGTACAAGTGCGAGGCGAAGATCTTCTCCGCCATCGGAGAGCGGCAGATGTTGCCGGTACAGACGAACGAGACGTGCAGCTGACCCACGCCTGCCATTCTGGCCGGTTCCGCTCCGGGACCGCCACGTAGGGTGTGCTCTCGTGGCCGAGGACACCGTCGATCGCGCGAAACTGCGTCACCACGGCGACGTGGACGCGCGTGCGGGCATGCTCGATTTCGCGGTGAACGTCCAAGGGCTCACACCCCCGGAGTGGCTGCGGCGGCGTCTGGCCGCGCGGTTGTCCGAATTGGGTCGCTATCCGAGCGCCGAGGACGCCGAAGCCGCCCGCCGCGCGGTCGCGGCCCGGCACGGCCGTAATCCCGGCGAGGTGCTGTTGCTGGCAGGGGCGGCGGAAGGTTTCGCGCTGCTGCCCCGCCTCGCGCCGCGCTCGGCCGCGGTGCTGCACCCGTCGTTCACCGAGCCGGAACTCGCGTTGCGGGAGGCGGGCGTCCCCGTTACCAGGGTCGTCCTGGAACCGCCCTACCGGCTCGATCCCGCCGCGGTGCCCGCCGGAGCCGACCTGGTGGTGCTCGGCAATCCGACCAACCCGACCTCGGTGCTGCATCCCGCCGACACCATCCGGGCCCTGCGCAGGCCGGGCCGCGTCATCGTGGTCGACGAAGCTTTCGCCGACGCGGTGGCGGGCGAGCCGGAATCCCTCGCCGCCGACTCCGCACCCGACCTGCTCGTGCTGCGCAGTCTCACCAAGACGTGGGCGCTCGCGGGACTGCGCTGCGGTTACTTCCTCGGCGCACCGGACGTGCTCGCGCGCCTCGACCGCGGGCGGCCGCACTGGCCGCTGGGCATCCTGCAACTGGAGGCGATCACCGCGACCGCGAGCCCGGCCGCCGTGGCCGAGTCCGAGCGCCGCGCGGGGACGCTCGCCGTGCACCGCGCCGCGATGATCGAACGCCTGACCGGCCTGGGCGTCGAAGTCCACACGCCGGCGGCAGGCCCGTTCCTGCTGGTCCGCGTGGCGGAGGGTGAATTGCTGCGCAAACACCTGGCTGCCGAGGGCATCGCGGTCCGTCGTGCGGACACCTTCCCCGGTCTCGGCCCGGACCACCTGCGCGTCGCGGTCCGTGCCGTGGCGGAGGTCGATCGGCTGGTCGCCGCGATCCGGTCGGCCGATGTCCGGTAGGCACCCGGCTTCGATCAGGCGGGGATGTGGGTTCGATGCATCGCCCCGGCTGTGCACCGGTTGCAGCGTTTCCACCGCGGCGGAGGTCTCGGCCGGAATCGCCGTCGATTCGGACTCAGCCGTAAGGCGATCGCGCGCCTGGGCCACGGGTGAGTGCTCGAAATCGGAGCCGATCCGGAAAAGTACCAGTGCAGCAGTACAGGACGGAAGCGAAGGAAGGTGGACGATGACCACGCTCGCGGATCTCATCGGGGTGCTCGAGGCGGCGTACCCGCCCGCGCTGGCCGAACCGTGGGACTCGGTCGGCCTGGTCTGCGGTGACCCGGCCGAAGAACTGACCCGGGTGCTGTTCGCGGTCGATGCCACCGCTGCGGTCGTCGACGAGGCGATCGACTGGCGCGCGCAGGCTCTGGTGGTGCACCACCCGCTGTTGCTGCGCGGCGTCGACACCGTCGCGGCGAGCACGCCGAAAGGCGCGCTGTTGCACCGGCTGATCCGCTCCGGTTGCGCGCTGTTCACCGCGCACACCAACGCCGACTCCGCCGACCCCGGCGTCTCCGACGCGCTCGCCGCGGCCCTCGGTCTCACGGTGACCGGTCCGCTGGACGCGAAACCCGAAGCCGCCGTGGACCACTGGGTGATACAGGTGCCACGCGCGCACACCGACGCGGTGCTCGCCGCGCTGTTCGCCGCCGGTGCGGGCGGGCGGGAACACGCTTGCGACTGTGCGCTGCGGGTGCCCGCGACAGGGCAGTTCCGGCCCACTCCGGCGCAGGGCTCCCTGACCGAACTTCGATACATCGAGGAGGACCGGGTGGAGGTGACCGCCCCGCCCGCGGCGCGCTCGGCCGTGCTCGCCGCGCTGCGCGCCGCCCATCCCGGCGCGGACCCGGCATATCACATCAGTGAACGCGCCCAGCTGCCCTCGTCGCTCGGCATCGGACGGGTCGGCACCCTGCCGGAACCGGAATCGCTGCGCGCCTTCACCGATCGCGTGGCCCGCGCGCTCCCACCCACCGCGTGGGGTGTCCGCGCCGCGGGCGACCCGGACCGCGCCGTCTACACGGTGGCGGTGTGCGGCGGAGCGGGCGACTCGTATCTGGGCAGGGCCGCCGGGCTGGGCGTCGACGTCTACCTCACCTCCGACCTGCGCCACCATCCGGTCGACGAGCACCTGCGCAAGGGCGGTCCCGCGGTGGTCGACGCCGCCCACTGGGCGACCGAATTCCCTTGGTGCGCGCAGGCGGAGACGGTGGTGCGAACCGCCCTGCCCGGCCTGGAGACCAGGGTGTCCACGCTGCGTACCGACCCGTGGACGGTGCGCGCGCCGGACTGAGCGCCGCGGGTTCGCGTTCGAAGCCGTTGTCCCGGCGAAGAACTGGCAACGGCGTGTCGGCGCGTGTCCGCACCGAGCCGGAACGGGTTGGGCGGTTTGGGTGAATCGAGTAGTTCGTGCGGGGTACAACTACCGCATGAACTTCCCGGTTGATTTCGGGCTCGTGCAGATCGGGCTGATCCTGCTGCTGGTCGTCGGTGTGGCGCTGATCGTCTCCGGCCTGATCGCCGCGCGCCGGGTCGGGATACGGCCGCTGCTGGCACGCGGGACGGGCGGGCTCGCGTTGTTGCTGGTCGCGGCGGTGCTGCTGTGGATCGCGACTCTGTTGCAGACATATCTCGGCCTGACCGGAGAGATCAAGGCGGCCCACGTGGTGGCCAGGCCGGTGGCCGGACAGGAACACCAGCTCGACGTCGATCTCACCCTGTACGGCGACGACGACCACTCCGAACAGCGCGAGACCTACCGCGTCGAGGGCGACATGTGGGTGTTGCAGGCGGGCATCGTGGAGCTGGAGCCGTGGGTCAACGCCCTCGGCTTCCACTCCGGCTACCGGATCAGCCGGCTGTACGGCCAGCGCCTCGACGGCGTCGCGACCCAGCAGAACCAGATCTTCCTCAACGACGGCGACCGGGACTTCTTCGCCGACATGCGCGAGGGCCGCTGGTGGACCCAGCCGTTCGTGCGCTCCGCCTACGGCAACGCGGTGATCGCGGTGCCGGGCGAGTACGACGTCTACATCTCCCGTGACGCCATCAAAACCCGCACCGTCGGCGGCTGACGCGGGACCGCCGGTCCGGCGGGGTACGGTTGAACACCAGTCCCGTCCACCCCGTCCAGGAGTTTGCCCGCGTTGAATGTCGAACCCCCGCTCCAGGCCGAGTTGCTGCGGCTCGCCGCCGTCGACGCCGAGCTGACCCGGATCGCGCACCGCCGCACCGTGCTGCCCGAGCAGCAGGAGGTGGCGCGACTGGAAGCCGAGCGCAACGCGCACTCCGACGCCGCGGTGGCCGTGCAGATCGCGCTGGACGATCTCGACCGCGACATCCGCAAGCTGGAGGGCGAGGTCGAGGCGGTGCGCAAGCGCGAGGAGCGCGACAAAGCCATGCTCACCGCGGGAACGGTGAATGCCAAACAGCTTTCGGAGATCCAGCACGAGCTGGGCAGCCTGGAGCGCCGCCGCTCGGTGCTGGAGGACGAACTGCTCGAGGTGATGGAGCGGCGCGAAGCCTCCGCCGCCGACTACGAGCACGCGGGCGCGCGGCTGAGCAAGACCGAGGACGAACTCGCCACCGCCCGGCGACAGCGCGACGAGGCGCTCGCGGATCTGGACGTGGCGCAGACGCGCTGCGACACCGATCGCGCGGGCTCGGTGGCGAAGCTGCCCGGCGAACTGCTCGCTATCTACGACCGGCAGCGAGCGCAGCACGGCGCGGGCGCCGCGCTGTTGCAGGCTCGCCGCTGCGGCGCGTGCCGGATCGAACTCGATCGCGGCGAGATCGCGCGCATCGCCAAGACGGCGCCCGACGTGGTCGTGCGCTGCCCGGAGTGCGGTGCGATCCTGGTCCGGACCAAGGAATCGGGGCTGTGAGCTCGCCACGGCCGAATACCCGGGCACAGCGATGAGCTTGCCCGAGGTGATCGTCGAAGCCGACGGCGGATCGCGGGGCAATCCCGGTCCGGCCGGATACGGCGCGGTGGTGTATGCCGCCGACCATGTCCGGGTGCTCGCCGAGCGCCGGGAGTTCCTCGATATCGCCACCAACAACGTCGCCGAATATCGCGGTCTGATCGCCGGATTGGAGGCGGCCGCGGAGCTGGGCGCGGAGTCGGTGCTGGTGCGTATGGATTCCAAGCTGGTCGTCGAGCAGATGTCCGGTCGCTGGAAGATCAAGCACGCGGCCTTGATCCCGCTCGCCGATCGCGCCCGCCGGATCGCCGACGGATTGGGGCGGGTGACCTACAGCTGGATTCCGCGCGCGCAGAACTCGTACGCCGACCGGTTGGCCAACGAGGCCATGGACGAGGGAACCGGTATCGCGGAGGGTCGTGCGCCTGCCGCGGACACGCGACAGGGCGAGGCCGCGGACCCGGCCCTCGCGGTCACCGAGCGCGATCTGCCGAGCTGGATCGATGAAGTCAGGGATGTGAACGCCGAGCAGTCGAAGCCCGCGCAGCCCGGCCCGGGCTGGACCGGTGCGACCGGTCGTCCTACCCGGTTGCTGCTGCTTCGCCACGGTCAAACCGAGTTGTCGCTGGAGCGCCGGTATTCCGGGCGCGGCAATCCGCCGCTCACCGCGTTGGGCCGGGAGCAGGCCGCGCGCGCCGCGAAAATGCTCGCCGCCAAGGGCGACATCGCGGCGGTGATCAGTTCGCCGCTCGGCCGGGCCAGGGAGACCGCGGAGGCCGCCGCTGTCGCCCTCGGGGTCGCGGTGGAGGTTCACGACGGGTTGATCGAGACCGACTTCGGCGCCTGGGAGGGGCTGACCTTCGCGGAGGCCGCGCAGCGCGACCCAGGCCTGCACGCACGATGGATCGGTGATCCCACCGTCGCCGCGCCCGGCGGGGAGAGCTTCGAGGAGGTCCTGGAGCGGGTGCGGGCGGCGCTGCGCGATCTGCTCGAGCGCTATCCCGGCGCCAACGTGGTGGTGGTCAGCCACGTGACCCCGATCAAGACGCTGCTGCGGCTCGCCCTCGATGTCGGCCCCGCGCTGCTGTACCGGCTGCATCTGGATCTGGCGTCGCTATCGATAGCGGAGTTCTATCTCGACGGCGGGTCTTCGGTGCGTCTGGTGAACGACACGTCCTACCTCTGAGGCCGCCGCCGCCCCGGAATCGAGGGCGAACGTGGTGCGCGGAGGGCGAATTATGCCCCATTGCAACACATTTGCGTTTCACAATCGCGCGATGCGGTGAATCTCACTTCAACTCTGCCTTGCGCGGTGAGTAGCGGTAGGCTTCCGGTCGGTCAGGCACAGGCGTCCAGCTGCCTGGTCGGGGTCGACGCAGTGGCCTCGATCAGTGCTGCTCCGGTGGGACGATTTCGCGCGGGCAGTGCCGCTCGCGCCGCGTCGCGGTAGGAAGCACCTGTGCCGTCGAATGGTTCGATGAGAGTGCAGGTTCGATGAGCAGTCCGATCAAGGTTGTCGTTCTCGGGGCGGGGATCGGAGGACTCACCACCGCGGCTGCTCTGCGGCAGGCGGGTTTCGGCGTCGAACTATACGAAGCGGGTCCGGAACTGCGGGCTCAGGGCTTCGGACTTTCCGTGCAGGCCAACGGCATCAACGCGCTGCGCACCCTCGGCCTCGGGCTCGACGAACAACTGCTCGACCGCGGTGGCCGGGTGGAAACCTTCCGCTTCTGCAACCCCGACGGCAGCCCGATCCGGGTGCTTCCGGTGCACCGGCTCGATGCCCAGCTCGGCGCCCCCGCCGTGGCGCTGCACCGCACCGACCTGCACGACGCGCTGCTGCGCGCGATCGGCGACACACCCACTTTCGTTGGGGCGCAAGCCACCCGCTTCGTCGACGACGGCGAGCACGTGCGCGTCGAGTTCGCCGACGGCCGGGTCGCCGAGGGAGATCTGCTCGTCGGCGCCGACGGCATCCACTCGGTCGTGCGCGCCCAACTGCACGGCCGCGCCGAGCCGCGTCCCGGCAACTTCGTGTGCTGGCTGGCCTGCATCCCGTTCGAGCATCCCAATGTCGCGCGCGGCCTGTCGGCGCATTTCTGGGGCACCGGAATGCGTTTCGGCATCCACGACATCGGCCACGGCCGGGTGTACTGGTGGGGCACCAAGACCCTGCCCGCCGACGAGGCCGCGAACTGGCAGGGCGGTAAGGAAGACCTGCTGCGCCTGTACGCCGATTGGGCGCCGGAGGTGCGCGCCTGCATCGAGCAGACCGACGAAGCGGCGATCCTGGCCGTGCCCGCGCAGGACCGTCCGACGCTGGAGCAGTGGGGCCGCGGCCGGGTGACGCTGCTCGGCGACGCGGCGCACCCGATGCTGCCCAGCCTCGGCCAGGGCGCCAATGCCGCCATCGAGGACGCGGTGGTGCTGGCCGGTGTGCTGCGCAACTCGCTGGACCCGGTCGCGGGTCTGCGTCGTTACGAGAAACTGCGCGCCGACCGCACCGCGATGTTCGTCAACGGGTCGGCCTCGCTCGCCAAGATCGAGCAGACCACCGACCCGCGGCTGGTGCGGGTGCGCGACACCTACTTCCGGCACGCGCCCACCGAATTCTTCCTGCGCGAACTGGGCAAGCCGATGTCCTTCCCGGCGCCGGACGGACCGACCGCGCGGTTGCCGCGCCCGCTCTCGCCGGTCGAGCGCTGGCACTGGATCGCCGATCAGCTGGCGCCGCTGCACATCCTGTCGCGCGTGCGGATCCGGGGGCGCGTCGAGGTCGAGCAGATCCGCGCGGGCCTGGACGAGGTGCAGCGCCGACATCCGCTGTTGCGGGTCGCCGTCGCCGCCGAACCGGACGGCACCGCACCGCGTTTCGTCCCGGTGCAGACACCGATTCCGCTGCGTGTGATCGAATCCGAGGACAGCACGAACTGGCTGGCCGAGGCCGACGAGGTGGAACTGCGCGAGCCGTTCGACTGGCGCACCGGCCCGCTGGCCAGGGCGGTGCTGATCAAGGAGACCGATGGCACCAACGAGCTGATCGTCACGCTGCACTACGCCATCGCCGACGGCGAGAGCGCGCTGTCGGTGGCGAAGCAGGTGCTCCAAGTGGCCGCCGGGGATGCGGGCGACTTCGCGCCCGCGCCGGTGCGGCCGGGCCCGGAGGAGCTGTTCCCGCCGCGCTTCCAGGGCGCGGGCGGTGCGCTGCGCACCGCGGGCTCGTTTCTGCGCGACCAGAAGTCGCAGCTGCGCAAGCCGCGCAGGCTGGAGCCCACCACGCTGGCGCCGCCCGCGCAGCGGCGCAGCCGGGTGGTACACCGCAGCCTCGACACAGACCGGCTCGACGCGCTCACCGCGGGCTGTGACCGCCACGGCGTCGGCCTGCAGGCCGCCCTCTCCGCCGCGCTGCTGATCGCGGCGGCCAGGGAGGCGGGCACCGAGAAGGCCACCTGGTACACCGTCGGCAGCTCCGTCAACTTCCGCGACCATCTCGACGGCGCCGCGGGCGACACCGAGGTCGGCACCTATCAGGGCATGATCGCCACCCCGGCGAAATACGCGCCGTGGGCCTCGCTGTGGGAGATCGCCGCCGAGATCGAGCGCGAATACGGAGCGCGGATGGATCGGCGCGACCATCTGTCCGCGTTGAACCTGCTGAAAGTGGCGGCACCGAAGTCGGTGGCCGCCAGCGCGTCCACGGTGAAACTCATGGACACCCGGGGCCCGGGTCATCTCTGTATGACCTACCTGGGTGACTATCCCTTCCCGGACAAGATCGGCTCCTGGCGGCTCGAGGGCGCGCAATTCGTCTCCGGCATGTCCGTGAGTGGCTTCATCATGGCCACCGCCAATGCGACGCACAACGAACTGTCCTTCAACATCGGCTACGTCGAGCCCGCGGTCTCGCGCGACCGAGCCGATCGTCTCGCCGACGAATGCGTGCGCGCGTTGCTGTCGGCCTGCTGACCGGCCGCATACACCGCGATACAACAGCAGAGTCGCGGCATCGGCTGAGCCGATGCCGTGATTCGCGATATCGATAACTTGATAAATGTGGTAGCAGCTTTGCGTGGCAGTGATCAGGGTGGGCTTGGGTAGATCCGCGCACGGCCGGTGCCGCGACTGTCGCGATAGGAGTGACTGTGACATTCGAACCGAGTGCTACTTCCGAAAGACCCCCCGAAGCATGGCCGGTCAGCGCGTATCAGCGCGATGTGTTGTCGGTCGCCTACCGGTATGCCCCGGCGCCGGTCACTCGAAACGCCTACTGCGCGTTCATGGACGAGCCTTTCGATATGGCCAGGTTGCGGGCGGTGGTGCGCCGTGCGCTGCTCGGTGACGACGCGCTGCGCCTGAGGTTCGAGTTCTCCGAGGGTCGCTTCTGGCAGTGGGTCTGCGACGAGCTACCGGAGGTCGAGCTGGTCGATCTCAGCTGGGCGTCGGATCCCGCCGCGGCGCGGCGCGACTGGGTGAACCGGGCGAACGTGACGCCCTCCCCACCGCGACAGCCGTTCCGGATCGCCGCGCTGGTCGACGAGCCCGGCCATTTCCATCTCTACGTGGCGATGCACCACGCGATGATCGACGGCTGGGGCGTGAACGCGCTGTGGAGCGCCCTGGTGGACAACTACAGCCGCAAAGACCTGTCGCTCGAACTGCTCGCCGAGCCGGAGCCGGTCACCGAGCAGACCGACCGCGGCGCGGCGACCTATCGCAAGATCGCCGCCGAGCACGAGGAGTATCTGTCCTCGGCGCAGTGGGTGGCGGATCGGGACGCGCTGGTGCGCCGCTTCGAGGGTGTGGTTCCCGCACTCTTCTCCGGCCGTGCGAGCAGCCCCGGCGTCAATCGGGGACGTCGGCGCGTAGTGGTGGAACCCGCGTTCCTCGACCGCATCCGGGCAACCGGTTTCTCCGTCTTCGCGTTCACCGTTTCGGCGCTGGCCGCCTACCTGACCACCATCCACCGCTCCGAGGAAGTGGTGATCGGGGTTCCGATGCTCAACCGGCACAGCGCGGAGACCTTCCGCACCGCCGGGCACCGGACGAACGTGGTGCCGCTGCGCATCCGGGTCGACCCGGACCAGCCGCTGTCGGCGGTCGCGTCCGAGGTGGCCGCGCAGATCCGGGAACTCAAGCGCTACGAGCGTTTTCCGTACGGTGACCTGGCGCGCGCGCTCAGCAGCGACCCGACGGCGCCGCCGCTGTTCGACGTGGCGTACTCCTACATCAAGATGCCGCCGTCGGATCACCTGGACAAGATCCTCGGCAGCCTCGACATCGTCAATCCCGGCACGGTGCTCGAGGCGCTCAACATCCTCGGCGTCGAACACGCGCGCGACGGCTCGCTGAACCTTCAGCTCTACTACGACCAGGACGTCTTCGACGAGAACTTCCCGTTCGAGTCGGTCGTGCGCGGCATCGGCGCGCTGCTGGTGGCGGCGCTGGACCGGCCCGGGGCGCCGATCTCGGCATTGCCGCTGATGCCCGCGCGGGAGCAGGCCGCCATCACCGCGTTCGAAGCCGGCCCGCGGGTGGAATTCCCGTACACCACCATCGACCGGCTGGTCGCCGACATGGCCGCCCGGCATCCAGAGCGGATCGCGATCGAACCGGTGGCGGGCTCGGGCGAGCAACCGCTGCGGTACGCCGAATTGTCCGCGCTGGCCGACGGATTCGCCGCCAGGCTGCACGCGCTCGGCGCGACCGGCAACGAATGCGTCCCCGTCGTGCTGCCCCGCTCGACCGAGATGCTCGTCGCGATCTTCGGCGTGTTGCGGGCCGGTTGCGCGTACGTGCCGCTCGACCCGGACTTCCCGGCCGCCCGCATCGAGACCGTACTCGCCGACTGCGGGGCGCGCTTCGTCGTGGCGGGGCCGCGTCATCGAGCGGTCTTCGACGAGCTGGGCGTCGCCAGGATCGCGGTGGCCGACACCGTCCCGGCGCGGAATGTCGAAAGCGTCTCGCACCCGGCCGATCTCGGTTATCTCATCTACACCTCGGGCTCAACGGGCGTGCCCAAGGGCGTGATGATCGAGCACCGGTCGGTGGTCAACCGCCTGACCTGGATGCAGCGGCGCTACCCCCTGCACGCCACGGACGTGATCCTGCAAAAGACGCCGGTCACCTTCGACGTGTCGGTGTGGGAACTGTTCTGGTGGGCGATCACCGGCGCCCGGGTGGCGATGCTGGAACCCGGCGGGGAGCGCGATCCGCGCCGCATCGCCGACGCGATCGCCGCGCACGGCGTGACGGTGCTGCATTTCGTGCCCTCCATGTTGGCCGCCTTCGTCGACGAGCTGGCCGCCGACCCGGCGACGGTCGCGCGGATCGGCAGCGTGCGCCGGGTGTTCTGCAGCGGCGAGGCGTTACCGCCTGCGCTGGTGCGCCGGTTCCACACGGTGTTCAGCGCGGCCGGGGCCACAGCGCCGCAGCTGGTGAATCTCTATGGTCCGACCGAGGCCACCGTCGACGTCTCCTATTTCGACTGCCCGGCCGACGAGCCGCTCGACGTGGTGCCGATCGGTCGTCCCATCGACAACATCGACCTGCTCGTGCTGGACCACATCGGCCGCCGGGTACCGGTCGGGGTGCCGGGGGAGCTGAACATCGCGGGCGTTGGCGTGGCCCGCGGCTATCGGGGCAGGCCCGAAGCGACGGCGGCGGCGTTCGTCGACGATCGCACCGTGCCGGGCCGCCGCCGGTACCGCACCGGTGACCTGGCGCGATGGCTGCCGGACGGCAACCTCGAGTACCTGGGCCGCTTCGACGATCAGGTGAAGATCCGCGGCAACCGGATCACGCTCGGCGAGGTGCACAACGCCATGCTCGGCTGCGCCGGGGTGCGTGCGGCGGCCGTGGTGGACGAGGTCTCGGAGGCGCACGGCGTGCAACTGGTCGGCTATTTCGTCGGCCCCGACGTCTCCGGCGAGGAGATCGCCGAGCAACTCGCCGCCCGGCTGCCCCGGTACATGGTGCCGTCCCGGTTGATCCGGGTGGAGCGGATCCCGTTGACCCGCAATGGAAAGCTGGACCGGCGCGCGCTCGCCGAGCAACTCGTCCTCGGCCACGGCGCCGAGCCGGTCGCAGGCGCCGAGCCGCGCACCCCGGTGGAGACCAGGCTGGCGCAGGTCTGGCGCACTGTGCTGGGCGTCGAATCGATCGGCGTGTACGACAACTTCTTCACCCACGGCGGTGATTCCATCCTCGCGCTGGCCGTGCGCACCGCCGCCGAACGCGCCGGGCTCTACTTCGACGTGGACGCGTTCTACCAGGCGCCGACCATCGCCGAGCTGGCCCGGGTCGTGCGCGACGACCGGCACGACGACCGGGGGCGCATCGCGGCCCCACTGCAGACGGTGCCGCTGATCGACCGCGCCGCGCTGCACCGGGCCGAGGACGCGTTCCCGGCAACTGCCCTGCAACTGGGCATGCTGTATCACAGCATCGAGCGCGCCGACTCGGTCACCTACAAGGACGTGTTCCGTTATCGGCTCGAAATCCCCTGGGACGCGACGCAATTCCGGGAGGCCGTGGACCGTCTGGTGCGGCGGCAACCCGCGCTGCGCTCGTCGTTCGAGCTGAGCAGGTACTCGGTCCCGTTGCAGATCGTGCACGTCGCGCCGCCCTACGAGCTGGAGATCGTCGACCTCGGTGACATGGGCGAGGAGGACGGCGAAGACCTGATCGAGATCTACCTCCAGGAGCGCGCCCACGCGCAGTACGACATCGCGCTCGCTCCGCTGTTCGCCATCCGGGTGTTCGTCCGCCCCGGCCCGCAGGAGCCGGTCGGCGCGGTAGACCTGGTCCTGAGCTTCCACCACGCCATCCTGGACGGCTGGAGTGTCGCCACATCGGTGCTGGAACTGCTGCTGGACTACCTCAACCACATCGGCATGACCCGGACCCAGGTGGAGGCCACCGCGCACCCGGCCACCGTGCTCGCCGAGTATGCGCAAGCCGAGCAGGGCGCGGCGCACGACGCCGCGGCCCGCGAGTACTGGTCGACCGCCCTGGCCGGTGCCGAACCCACCGCGCTCACCGCGCTCGGGGTGCACCAGCCGGTGGTCGCGGGCGTGCCGCAGGCGCGGGCGCTGGTGCCGCGCAGGCTGGCCGAACGGGTCTCCGCGTTCGCCGCGCGCCACCAGGTCCCGGAGAAAGCGGTGTATCTGGCCGCGCACTGCCTGGCGCTGCGGGCGCTCACCGGCCGCACGGACGTCACCACCGGCGTGGTGAGCCACGGTCGCCCCGATCGCGCGGGCGCCGAACGCGTGGCGGGGCTGTTCCTCAACACGCTGCCGATTCGGTTGGACAGCACCGCGACCACGTGGCGCGCCGCGGTGGATCAGATCGCGCGACGGGAACGCGAGGCCTACCCGTTCCGCCGCTACCCGTTGCGGTCGATCCTCGCCGACGGCGGACCGGTCTTCGAGACGGCGTTCAACTTCGTCAACTACCACGTCTTCCAGCCCATGCTCGTGCTGGACGGTGTGCGCCTGCTGGACTTCGACGCCCGCGAGGAGACCAACTTCCAGCTGCTGGTGACCGCCGCGACCGATCCGCGCGACGGCCGGATGTGGTTGCGGGTCAACGGTGATCACACGCTGACCGCCGAGCAGTGCGAGACCGTGGCGCTCACCCAGTTGCGCATGCTGGCCGGCATCGTCGCCGACCCCGACGCGGTGATCGACCGTGGCGCGGGCCCCGCGACCGCTCGCGACGTGGGGACGCTGGTGGCCGAGGCGGCGGCGCTGCATCCCGCCCGCGTCGCCCTGGCAGGCGACGACGAATCGGTCACCTACGACGAGATGATCGAAAGCTCCGACCGGCTGGCCCGGCGCCTGGCCGGACTCGGCGTGTCACCGGGCGACCGGGTCGGCATCCTGATGGGGCGCCGTCCGCAACTGGTGCTACTCGTGCTCGCCCTCACCAGGATCGGCGCCGCGTGCGTTCCGCTGGATGTCAGCTACCCGCGGGCCAGACTGAACCTGATGATCGACCGTGCCCGCCCGCACCGGGTGATCGCCGACGGCGCCTATCGCGACATCGTCGACGACGCCGCCTTGGTGCTGGACAGCGCCGCGATCTTCGACGACTCCGCACCCGAGCCGGAGGTGGCGCTGCCCGACCATGTTTCACCCGACGCGGTGGCCTACGTGCTGTTCACCTCCGGGTCGACCGGCGAGCCCAAGGGCGTCGCGATGCCGCATCGGGGCCTGACCTCCCTGGTGGACTGGCAGAATCGCGCGGCCACCGGCACCGGTCTGCTGAGCACGCTGCAGTTGGCGCCGTTGAGTTTCGACGTGTCGTTCCAGGAGATCTTCACCACCCTCGCGGCCGGGTCCACCCTGCGGGTGAGTTCGGCCGATCTGCGATCGAACGTCGAGCAACTGTTGAACACCGTGATCGAGGAGGGGATCGAACGGCTGTTCCTGCCGTACGTGGCCCTGCAGGCGTTCGCCGAGGCCGCCGTGGGGCACCGGATGTTCCCGACCGAACTGAAGGTGCTGATCTCCTCCGGCGAACAGTTGCGCATCACCGACGAGATCCGCGCGCTGTGCAAAGTGGTTCCCGGCTTGGTGCTGGAGAACCAATACGGCCCTACCGAATCCCACGTCGCGACCAAGTTCACGCTCACGGGTCCGGCCGATGAGTTTCCCGCGCTGCCGCCGATCGGCCACGCCGTCGACGGTGACACCGTGGAACTGCTCGACAGCGCGCTGCGGCCGGTGCCGGACGGCGTGATCGGCGAGATCTATCTCGGCGGCCGCAGCATCGCCCGCGGCTACGAGGGCAGGCCCGCGCTCACCGCACAGCGGTTCGTCGCCACGCACGCGGGCGGAATCCGATACCGCACCGGTGACCTGGGTGTCCGGCTGTTCTCCGGTGACATCGTCTGCCTGGGCCGCAGCGACAGCCAGGTCAAGATCCGCGGGTTCCGGGTGGAGCCGGCCGAAGTCGAGCTGTGCATCCTGAGCCTGGTCGAGAAGTTCCCCGGCATCACCGAAGCCGCCGTGGTGGCCCGTGGTTTCGGCGGTATCGACGGCTCGCTGATCGCGTTCCTGGTCGGTGCGCCCGAGCAGACCGACCTCGCCGCGCTGCGCCACGATTTGCGCTCGATGCTGCCCGCGCACATGGTGCCGTCGCGGTTCGCCTGGCTCGACGAACTGCCTCGCACGCCCAGCGGCAAGCGCGACGACGCGACCCTGCGCGCCTACGGGGAGGACGCCGCGGAGTCGGTGTCGGCGCGGCGAGAGCCCGCCGACGAATACGAGCGTTCGGCGGTCGAACTATTGGCCGAGTACGCGGGCCTGCGCGCGATCGGCGTGGACGACGACTTCTTCGCGGCGGGTGGCACCTCGATCGGGGCGATGCGCGTGGTGATGGCGCTGTCGCGCCGATGGGGCGTCGAGGTGCCGCTGGACGCGTTCATCGGCGCGCCCACCGCCGTCGGACTCGCCACGCTGGTGCGCGCGGGCGACGTACAGCGCACGTTCGACCCGCTGGTGCCGATCAGCGTGAACGGGGGCAAACCGCCGCTGTTCCTGATCCACCCCATCGGCGGAAATGTGCTGTGCTACCTGGCTCTCGCGCGTCACCTGGATCCGGACCGCCCGGTGTACGGGCTGCAAGCCGCGGGCGCGGATTCGGGCAGCGCGCCGGAGAAGTCGATCCCCGCGATGGCGGAGTCGTACCTGGAGGCGGTGCGGCGGGTGCATCCGACCGGCCCGTACCACGTGGCCGGCTGGTCGTTCGGCGGCTATGTCGCCTTGGAGATGGCGCGCAGGCTCCCCGAGCACGAGGTGTCCAGTGTGACACTGCTGGACACGATGGCGTTGCGCGCGCGCACGCGCACGCCGATCCCGGAGGAGAAACTCATCCGGTGGTTCTTCCTGGAACTGCTGTGGTACGCGCGCGGCAGCCAGTCCGCTCTGGTCGATTTCGAGCCCGGAGTGCACAACTCCGAGGATTTGTTCGCGGCGATGCTGGCGGAGTCGGTGCGCTCGGGCATCCTGCCCGCCGACAGCTCACCGCAGGCGATCCGGCGGCTCTACGAGGTGTTCTTCGCCAACTATTCGGCGATGCTGGACTACAAACTCGAGTCGTATGACCGCGATATCACGTTGCTGCGCGCCACCGAGGGACTGCCGCCGGGCGTCGACCTGGCGCACAAGACCGTGGGCAGCATGTTCGACAGCGCCGACAACGGCTGGAAACAGTACGCGGCGCGCCGGTTCACGGTGATCGACGTGCCGGGCGATCACCTGAACATGATGACCGAACCGAACATCGGCGAGCTGGGCCTGCGGCTGGACGAGGTGCTCTCGGCCGCCGACCCCGATTTGGACCGTGAGTGGGACGAATCCATGCTGGACGCCTGAGGTCTGCTCACGCTTTCGCCGCGGCCGCCCCGCGCAGCACGGCCGCGGTGAAATCGTTCAAGGGGTAGAACAATTCGATGGCCAGCTCCGACAGCGTCACGTCGGCGGGTGCGCCGAAGGTGGCCATCGTGCTGAACATCGATAGTTCACCGGCCGGGGTGCGGATCCGGATCGGCACTTCGAACGGGCTGGGCGGTGCGCCTTGCTCCGCTTCCGATCCGTCCGCTGCGGCTGGATCGGGGTAGGCCGACACCTCGTCGTACAGGGCGGCCAGTTCCGGGTCGCCACTCGCGCTGACTTGTCTGCCCAGCCGCTCCAGGAACAGGTCACGCACTTGGGCGAGGTTGGCCAACCGGCCCGCGAGCCCGTCGGGGTGCAGCACCAGCCGGTAGACGTTCAGCCGCGGTGCCCGTACGTGCTCGGGAACGCCGTCCATCAGCACGCTCATCGCCGCGTTGCCCGTAACCACATTCCACAGCCGATCGATGACCACCGCCGGGTACGGTTCGTGCGCCGTCAGCATGGTGTCCAGCGCGGCGCGGACCGACGCGAGACGGGCGTCGTCCAGACCGCTTTCCCGGTAGGCGGGCGCGAAACCGGCCGCCACCAGCAGGGTGTTGCGTTCGCGCAGCGGTATCTCCAGCGTGTCGCACAGCCGCAGCACCATCGCCCGGCTGGGCGCGGCCCGGCCGGTCTCCACGTACGACAGGTGACGCGCCGAAGTCTCCGCCGCCAGCGCCAGATCGAGCTGGCTCAGCCTGCGCCGTCGCCGCCATTCACGCAGCAGGATGCCCGCTCTCGACGGTGTCCGCACCGATGTCATTCGATCAGCTAAGCACTCGGTCGCGTGGTGCGGCCATGACCTGCGAGGTCATTGAGCTGCCCACCTCCGGTCAGCAGGGTTGGTGGCGGGAGCCCAAGGGCCCCGCCGGATCGACGAACGGAGTGCGACATGAGACCTGCCACCCTGGCCCGCCGCGGCGGTGACGCCGCGTTCCTGCGTTCCGCGCTGCGCGTGGACGGCTGGAGCACCGGGATCTTCGGCGGGGTGCTGCTGGCCGGAGCGGAAATGCTGCGCGACCCACTCGGGCTGCCGGTCGGCTGGAGCATCGCGTTCGGCGTGGTCATGGTCGGTGGCGCGCTCGCACTGCTGACGATCGCGCGGCGCCCCGTGGTGTCCGCGCGCCACGCGCGGGCGGTCGTCGCGATCAACGCGCTCTCGGCCGGGGGGATGATCGTGCTGGCCGGTGCGAACGTCCTCGCGCTGACCGGCCTCGGCGTGGCATTCCTGCTCGTGGGCGCGGCAGCGGTCGCGCTCTTCGCCGGACTGGAATTCGCCGGGTTGCGCAGGCTCGGGTGACTATGCGCGATACCGACCGATCCCGCCTGGCCGACGAGGCCGGTTTCGGCCGCATGCCCGACGCGGCTCACGGCGTGAGCGGCCGGTGATGAGGTCACGACGATCGGGTTCCCCCTCGCCGGATTCAGCGGTGCGGGGGCCGGCGGTGGCGCCGCCGACGCCCGGTTTGCCCGCCCATCCGCAGGGTATCCGGGCCGCGACGGCATCCGAGATATCCGTCCCGCACCGCGACGCCGAGCACAGGAGACAGTCATGACCGATCGCAATCCTGCGGACAAGGGGACCGACGATGTACGGGGCGCCGATGGCGTGCCTGCCGAAACCGGGCAGCCGTCCAAGGGCGCGGTGCGCGGCGGAGCCTCCGGAGCGGATCGGGATGCGGAGCCGGGCACCGCACAGCCCCCCGCGGATACGCCTGGCGAGGCGCGCAACGACGTTGCCGGAGTGCGGAAGGCCGGGGCGGACACGCGTAATGCGGCGCAGGTTCCGGCGGACACGGCGGTACAGCCGGACGGCGCCGTCGGCGCGAGCGGGAAACCCGAGTCGGTGAGTTCGGTCGAGGTTTCGGAGAATGCGTCTGCCGAGGCGGGCGGCGCTGCTGGTTCGGTGGGGGAGACGACGGCCGCTGCGCAGATCTCGAAGGATGCGACTGTGCGGCCGGGCGGTGACGTCGGCACGGCGGGGGAGCCGGGGACGGTGACGTCGCAGTCGTCGGGGGACGCGGCCGCGGAGGCTGGTGACGCCGCTGGTGCGGGAGGGAAGTCGGAGTCGGTGAGTTCGGCGCAGTTGCCGAAGGACGCGGGCGGGACCGCTCATGCGGGAGGGAAGACCGAGTCGGTGAGTTCGGCTCAGGTGTCGAACGATGTGCCTGCGGCGGGCGGCGCTGCTGATTCGCTGGGGAAACCGGAGACGGTGAGTTCGGCGCAGGTCGCGGAAGGTGCGGGCGGGGTAGGAAACGCGAATCCGGCGACCGTGCGGTCTTCGACCGGAGAGGGCAGCCGGAAAGACACACCGATATACGAGTCGGTTCGCCGCGCCGCCGAGCGCGCCGAGCAGGTACAGGCGGATGCCGCCACCGCCGCCGAACGCGGCGCGGCGGGCATCCCCGGACCGGTGAGCCGCCCCGGCCGCACGCTGCTGGAAACGGTTCGCGAGAAGCCCATCCTCGCCGCCATCCCCGCGTCCGTCCTCGCTTTCATCCTCTGGCGCGGGTTCCACCGGCGCTGATCGGGCTCACACGCGACGCCGATAGACCTGCCGGGATCCACCCTCCGGTCCGGAAGCCGCCTCCTCCGCGGGATGCAAGCCCAACTTCTCGTAGAACGCGCGCGCACCGCTGGCGACCGCGCCGGGATGATCGGGCCCGAAGGTTTCCGCTTCCAGCGTGCCGGGGGTCGGCACGTACCGGCGAACCGCGTCCGCGATCAGTGCCCGGCCGATACCGTGCCCGCGAGCCTGTTCCGCGACGACCAGCCAGCCCACCCGATAGACCGGCGGGTTCGACCCGAACAGGATGCCGCCGAGCACCTCCGCCCCCGCGGATCGAGCGACGAGCGCCGTGCCGCGCTCGATGTGCCGCAGCACCGCGGCACGAAACTCGGCATCATCGGCGCCCGCCCCGAACCAGTGCTCGACCTGCCCCGCCAGTTCGAGAAAACCGGCGAGGTCGTCCTCTCGCGCAAGCCTGACAATCATCCGCGCATCGTGACAGCATCGGGCGGCTCCGTCGACTCGAGGCGGCCTCAGCCGACGGGGGAACGGAGAGCGGAGTTCAATTTGGTGAGGAAACGTGCGAAGTGGGGATCGGTGTCCGGGAGGGCGAATCCGGAGAACTCGCACCAGCGTGCGCCGTCGAACTCGCGCGGATCGAGGGCGTGGCCGCGGGTGCGGTCGCCGCGTATCACGTACCAGAGGCTGACGTCTTCGTGAGCGCCGGAGCCGACGGTGGTGGTGACGGTGAGGAACAACGGATCGGGCCCGACGACGTCGAAACGTGCCTCGATGCCGATCTCCTCGGTCGCTTCACGCCGCGCCGTGTCGAGCGGATGCTCGCCCGGATCGACGTGCCCTCCGGTCGGCAGCCACAGCCCGGCGAGGCGATGCCTGCCGAGCAGCACCGCCCGCGCCGCCGGATCGACCAGCACCACATAGGAGACCAGGTGCCGCGGTGGTGTAGCCGGTACCTCCCGCCGGAAGATGTCGTCGGTCGACGCGAGCCAGGCAAGTGTCATGTCGATGTGCTGTCGCTCGAGCCCGTCGAGTGGCGCGATCCGATGCACGACATCGGCGACCGCGGCGGTGGCGGAGTGCATGGCACGGACTGTAGCGCCGGGTACCGACAGCTTCAGCCGTCCAGCACAACGGGTTTGAGCCGGGTGGTGTACGTCGCGGCGCGATCGAGCGCGTCGGCGGCCGCGGCGAGTTCGAGCAACGCCTCCTCGAAGACTTCGCGCGCGCCCGCGACGCAGTAACCAGGGGTGGTGAGCGCGCCGACCCCGTCGGTGTCGATCAGGAGCCCGGAATCCGGCAACGCGCCGTAATCACCGGCCAACGTGGCGAGGTCACGCCGCAACTCGCATACCCGATGCAGCAACCGGCCGCCCGTTCTTCCAGGATCAATGGGTCGATCATCGGTGCCTCGTTCCGATCGACGCGTGTTTCTCCGCGATCTACCGAGCGCGGCAGTTCTCGTGCGGCCCGGCGCACGGCCGGGCCGCACACGATTCAGGGTCGCAGCACCGAGACCAGGAATTCGGTCTGGTCGTACACGGTCTTCTCGAAGACCTCGTCGAAATAGATGTCGAAATGTCCGGCGGGATAACGCTTCACCACCGCGTGCTTGGTGCGTTCGGCGGCGCGCAGCGCCGATTTCACCGGCGCGACGGAGTCGTCGTCGCACAACGCGTACAGCACCGGCATCTTCAGGGCCTTCGCGCGTCGCCCCGGCGCGTCGAACAGCGCGGAGAAGGCTACGCGCGCGGCCACTTTCGGCTCGTAGGTCTCGCTCTCGTCGGTCAGCCTGCGGAAGCCGTCCGGCACGTCCGGCGCGCTCATCAGCGCCGCGGCCCGCTTGCGCCCGGCGAGCCGGATGCGGACCGGTTTGCGCCGGATCGTCCCCAGCAGCAGGTCGGCGGCCGCGATGGTGGAGACCTTGATCAGGCTGATCGGTCCCTTCGCCAACGCCGAGGACAATCCGCTGGTGAACGGCACCTGCGCGACCACGGCCGCGATGTAGGCGTCGTCCGGTGCGACCGAGAGCACATGGCCGCCGCCGAAGGACGTGCCCCACAGCGCGATTCGGGTCGCATCGATGCCGCGCAGCGTGCGCGCGTACGCGATGGCGGCGTGCCAGTCTTCGCGCTGCCGCGCGATGCTCAGCAACTGGCGCGGTGTCCCCTGACTGGCGCCGAAATGCCGATAGTCGAATACCAGGACCGCCATTCCCGCGGCCACGAAACGCCGCGCGTACCGATCCAGTCCCATTTCGCGATTGGCCCCCAGGCCGTGTCCCATCACCACTAGCGGGCGGGGTTTGGGTGCGCCGTCCGGGCGATATAGCCACGCCGCGCACTGTTCGCTTCCGGATGGGAAGCCGACCTCGACACGTTCCATGGCCACCAACCGTACCCAGTATCCTGGGACGGCGGACGAGTTGGTCGGGCGGCCGCGGCGCTGGGAACGGGCACGGCTGTGCCGCCGCCCGGCGCCGAGGAAAGTCCGGACTCCACAGAGCAGGGCGGTTGTTAACGGCAACCCGGGGTGACCCGCGGGAAAGTGCCACAGAAAATAGACCGCCCACGGCCTCCGGGCCGTGCGGTGAGGGTGAAACGGTGCGGTAAGAGCGCACCAGCGCCCCGGGTGACCGGGGCGGCTGGGTAAACCCCGCCCGGAGCAAGGTCGAAGGCCGCACCGTTCGCGGTGCGGCTGCGCAGGCGCTCGAGGGCTGCTCGCCCGAGCCTGCGGGTGGACCGCTCGAGGCACCCGGCGACGGAGTGTCCAGATGGATGGTCGCCTCCCGGCCTCAGGGCCGGGGACAGGATCCGGCTTACAGACCAACTCGTCCGCCCGCCGGGCGTGCTTCGCCAGTGCGAAGCACGCCTGGAGACAGCCTGGGTCAGCACATGAGTTTGGCCATTTGATAGATCGCCTTGGCTTCCTCGGAGCTGGGCTGGGTGGCGCCGCCCGCGCGCTTGGTGATGTTCGCGACGACGTCGTTCTCCGATTTACCGGCTTTGATGTCCCCGCATGATTCGGTCAGGATGCTCGCGATCTTCGCGTCGTCCTTGCCCTCGGCCAGCTTGGGGAACGCGCCGCGGAAGCTGACGAGGAACGCGCCCGCTTTCACGCTGTCGACCTGGGCGGCGGCCTGCGCCGCCGTGGTGGTGGCGGGCGAGGTGGCTTCGCTGGTCTTGTCGTCACCGCAACCGGTGAGGAGCAGGGCGAGGAGGGTGGCGCCAGCCGCGAGCGCGGCGGTGGGTCTGGCCGCGAACGCGGCGGTAGTTCTGGTCACGCAGCGGCATGCTAGCGGCCGGTAACCACCGTCGCCTCCCGTCAGGTGAACGGGAGGCGACGAGTAGTGGGAGAAAAGAATCGCGCGGTCAGACCGGGTTGATCACGAAAACCTGCGCCCAATACGCGGCCTGCTCCGGGCCGAGCAGAGGCAACAGGTAGTCGAACAAAATCGATGACATAGGTATGGAGCTCCCAAATTGTCGACGTGCGGGACATTTCGAAGGTGCGGGCGAACCCGACGCCCGTCACGGCGGGCCACGTTAGCAGCGCGGGCGCGCTCGTGTCGCGGGGCGCGAATTTCCGCTGTCCGATTCGTACGGAACTAGCCCTGATCGTGATCGACGTCATAAAGTAGTCGCCGTTGGCAAGGCCCGGCGCAGGGCAGCACCGGGTTATTCATACTTCGATCGCGGGAAAGCAGGTCTCAACACATATGCGAGTAGTTCGCTCCATGGTCGCCGGCGCATTGGTCGTCGGCGCCGCTTCGGTTTTCGCGGTGCTGGGTGCGGGTTCCGCCGGCGCCGTCGCGGTGACCCCGCTCCCGGGAGGGGTTCAGGTCGACCTGAGTCCCGCCGACACGGCGTGGGTGCACCAGAACCACGTCGGCCTGGCTCTCGCCGGGCTGCCGCATCCGTCAGCCGCCTCCTTCGGCGAGGCGTTGGACGCCGCGGCGGGGGTGTCGTCCTCGGTGCCGGGTGGCCGGGTCACCTTCACCGTCTTCGGTCCGTTCGATCAGTTGAGCGGCACCATGCTGGCGCTGCAGTAGGACCGGCGCCCAAGCGTGGAACTCCACCCGCGGATCGTGTCGGCGCCGGTCGATTTCGGCGCCATCCGTTCCGAGTTCGGCCTGGCCTCGGCGTATCCCGCCGAGGCCAGCGCGGAGGCCCGCGACGCGGTGGACGTGTTCGCGGGCGTCCGGGTCGATCGCACGGACATCCCGTTCGTGACGATCGACCCACCCGGGGCCATGGATCTGGACCAGGCCCTGCATATCGAACGCACCCCCGGCGGCTTCACCGTGCACTACGCCATCGCCGATGTAGGTGCCGTGATCGCCCCCGGCGGCGCGCTGGCCGAAGAGTCCGGCGCCAGGGGACAAACCTTCTACTTTCCCGACGGCACCGTGCCGCTGCACCCGCCGGCGCTGTCGGAAGGGTCCGCGAGCCTGCTTCCCGAGCGAACCCGTCCGGCCGCTCTGTGGACCATCGAGCTCGACGAACAGGCCGAACCGGTGCGGTTCTCGGTGGTCCGTGCCCTGGTGCGCTCACGGGCCCGGTTCGACTACCTCCGCGTGCAGGCCGACGCGGAGTCCGGCCTGCTGCATCCCTCGATCGCGGCCCTGCCGGAATTCGGCACGCGGCGCATCGAGGCGGGGCTGGCGCGCGGCGCGATCGGGCTGCGGTTGCCCGCGCAGGCCGTGGTCGAGGACGAGCACGCCGACGGGCACTGGCGGCTGGTGGTGGAGCCGCGCACCGCCGCCGACGACTGGAATGAACAGGTCTCGCTGCTTACGGGCATGTGTGCGGCGCGGATCATGCTGGACGCGGACGCGCCCGCCCGGGAGCGGGTCGCGCTACTGCGCACCATGCCGCCACCGTCGGAATCCGCGATCGATTCGATGCGCCGGACCGCGCAGGCGCTGGGCGTAGCGTGGTCCGACGGCGAAGCGGTCGGGCAGATGCTGGCCCGGCTGGATACCGGCACACCCGCGGCCCTGGTGCTGATGTCCGAGGCGACAACCCTGCTGCGCGGCGCCTCCTACACCGTGGTCGACGGCACGGCAGAGCAGGCACCCGCGCCGGAAACTCTG
This sequence comes from Nocardia sp. NPDC057455, assembly GCF_042802775.1. Taxonomy (NCBI): domain Bacteria; kingdom Bacillati; phylum Actinomycetota; class Actinomycetes; order Mycobacteriales; family Nocardiaceae; genus Nocardia; species Nocardia sp. NPDC057455. The sequence continues at coordinate 31,089 of NZ_JBHVDM010000071.1, forward strand.
CGGCACAGTGCGATCGGCGCCCCGTACGCGCATGTCACCGCCCCGCTGCGGCGATTGTCGGACCGGTTCACGACCGAGATCTGCCTGGCCAGGTGCGCGGGAGCCGAGGTACCGCGCTGGGTGCGGGAAGGGCTGGCGGGCGCGGCCGAGGCCATGCGGCGCAGCGACAGCGTCGCGGGCAAGATCGAACGGGCCTGTATCGACCTGACCGAGTCGAGCCTGCTGGCGCGGCGGACCGGCGCGGAGTTCGACGCCGTCGTGGTGCGCGAGGGCAACGGCAACCGGCCCGCCGTGGTGTTCGTCGCCGACCCGCCGGTGCTCGGGCCGTGCGTGGGGAAGCCGCCGGAAGGCGAGAAGGTGCGGGTACGACTGCTGTCGGCCGACCCGGCGGAGCGGAAAGTGTCTTTCGAGTACCCGGCGTGAGCGGGTACGGCCGGTAGTTGCCGCACCGGGTAGCGGGCACTCGCAGCCGACCAGGACGCAGCGCCCGGGAGGTCGTGCTCGTCGAGCCCGGCCACAGAAGCGGTGTTCGGCTCGGGGCTCGCCGACACCGGCTTCGTGCGGCGCGCCTCGCGAGCCCGGCTCATCCGAACAGCGTGGCGGCGGTAGCCGGGTAGCGGCTCAGCTCGCGACCTGCCGCCGCGTCCTCCGCGGCCGCGAGGATTTCGTAGAGACCGGCATCCTCGCCCGCCGCCGCGGCCTCCGTCGCCCGGTGCAGGATCGCGTCGTGCGACTCGACCGCGTCCCGGTGGTCGCCGAGCACGGTCTGGAGCTTCTTCGCGCGGCTGCCGCGCTCGGCGGCATCGTCCCCGAGCACGTGCTGCGCCGCCTCGCACGAGTACCGCAGCCGCTTGGCGCTCTTGCGGATATCGTGGAGCAACTCCACCCGGTGGAGCGGGTCGACGGTGGGCTCGGCGCGGACCAGGGACTGCACCCGGTCGAGGTCGCGCCGCAGCACTTCCCCGAAGACGTCCGTCGCGGAAGTCGTGGCGCGGGAGTGGCGCAGCGGCGGATCGGTGCGCCACCCGGACAGTTCGTCGCGCAGCTCGCGGTAGCGCGCGCCGTCCAACGCGCTCAACACCTCGTCGTGCGCCGCGCGATAGCGATCCCGCTCGGCGTCCACCAGACGCTTGGTGACGGCCTCGGCGTCGGCTCGCTCGGCATGCTCGGTGAGGAGCGTGGCGAACCGATCGGCGCGCACCTCCGCGTCCCGCGCCGCGCCGAGCAATCCGGCCAGCCACTTGAGCTCCGCGCCCATCGCGGCGGCCGGTTTCTTGACCAGCAATTTGCCGTAGGACCGCAGCACGCTGCGCAGCCTGCGGGTGGCCACGCGCATCTGATGGACCGAATCCGGGGCGTCGGCGCGAACCTCGGGCTCGGCGGCCAAGAGCCGGTCGATGTCCTCGCGCAACGCGTCGACCAGTGCGTTTCCGGCCGTGATCACGGAGTCGGCCCCCATTTTCGCGAATCGGTCGGTCGCTTCGATCAGGTGATGCGTGATGCCGGGTTCGCTCGCCGCGTGCCCGGCGTCGTCGACGATGTGCAGGATCGAGCCGGGCCAGGCACGATGCAGGTCCCATGCGCTGACCGCCGGGCAGACGATGTCGTGACGGCCCTGGACGATCACGGCGGGGATGTGCGCGATGGCGCCGATATCGCGCAGCAACTGGCCCTCGTCGAGGAACCCGCCGTGGCGGAAGTAGTGGTTCTCGATGCGCGCGAACGCGAGGGCGAACCGCGGCTCGGACGTCTCGGCCACCCGATCCGGGTGCGGCAGCAGCGAACTCGTCGCGCCCTCCCAGCTGGACCAGGCGATCGCGGCCGTGCGGGCGACTTTCTCGTCGGGTGCGTGCAGCAGGCGGTGATAGGCCTCGACCAGATCCCCGTCGCGTTCGTCCTCGGGTACCGGCGCGAGGAACTTCGCCCACTCGTCCGGATAGACGTAGCCCGCGGCGCCGTTGTAGTACCAGTCGATTTCTTTGCGCCGCAACAGGAAGATGCCGCGCAGCACCAATTCGGTCACGCGGTCGGGATGCCGCTGCGCGTAGGTGAGCGCGAGCGTGGAACCCCACGAGCCGCCGAACACCTGCCAGCGGTCGATGCCGAGATGTTCGCGCAACGCCTCGATATCGGAAATCAGATGGCCGGTGGTGTTGTGCTCCAGACTCGCGCCCTCGGCCACGTGCGGGGTGGAGCGGCCGCATCCGCGCTGATCGAACAGCACGATCCGATAGGCGGCCGGATCGAAGAACTGCCGATGGAACGGCGCGGTCCCGCCGCCGGGGCCACCGTGCAGGAACACCACCGGCTTGCCGTCCGGATTGCCGCTGACTTCCCAGTAGACCGACTGGCCGTCGCCGACCGCCAGCATGCCGGAGACGTACGGCTCGATCGCGGGATAGCGGGTGCGCATCCGGCCGCCCGGCTCAGAACGCCAGACCGGAGGCCAGATCCGGAATGCCCAGTGCCTCGACGGCCTGCTGGCGCACGTCCGAACAGCTCTTGACGGTGAGGCGGTCGACGATCGGCTTGTCGGCCAGCACCGCGGCGTTGATGCCGCCGTTGCGCAGCGCCCACTCGTGCACCAGCGCGTTCAGTCCGATCTTGCCCAGGGTTCCGCCCTGGATCCGCCAATTGGACAGCTCCGGCCGGATCATGTCGCACAGCTGGGCCGCGGCCGCGTCGGAGATCTCCGGGGCCGTCGGCGTGACGCGGCCGGAGGTCGTGCCGGGCGCGGCGGTGGCCGACACCGTGGTCGAACTCGAGCTGCCGGTAGGGGCCGGGCTCGAGTCGCTGCCGCAAGCGGTCAACGCCGCGGCGGCGAATACGCCCGCCACCAGCAGGGTGCTGCGTGAAATCCAACGGCTGTACGGCATGGGTACCTCTGGTCGTGTCGGTAATGTCGGCATCGAGTCTGCCATTGATTTCGCCGACCGGCCCGCGGGTTCTAGGAGTCGTTGCAACACCTCAGCTCAAGGGGTGTTGTGGATTTCGAGATCCGGGCGGATCGGACTCCGCAGGGACGTAAGAAGTTGTCGCGGGAGCGGGAGGCATACTGCCGCCTCGTGCAACAGGGTTTCAGCAACGCCGAGGCTTGCCGGATCGTCGGCGTCGATGCCCGGACCGGTCGCAAGTGGCGTCATGGCCGGACCGGGGAACGTCATCGTCGCCCGGTGCCACCGATCTCGATGGTGGCACCGGGTTGCGGCGTCTCGCGGTACCTGCGTGAAGACGAGCGGATCCATATCGCCGACCGGTTGAGAGAGAACGCCACGGTACGAGCGATCGCGGTCGAGTTGGGTCGCAGCCCGTCCACGATCAGCCGGGAAATCCGCCGCAACGCCCACCCCACCACTCGGGCATACCGGCCCTACGCGGCCCAAGCTCGTGCCGAGGCTCGTCGACCGCGTCCAAAGCTCCGCAAGATCCTGGCCGACCCCGAGTTGTGTGACACCGTGCGGTCGATGCTGAATGAGAAGTGGAGCCCGGAGCAGATATGTCATGCTCTGCGGCGCAGATTTCCCGACCGACCGGAGATGCACGTGGTCCACGAGACCGTCTACCAGGCACTCTATGTTCAGGGCAGGGGACAGCTTCGCCGCGAGCTTGCCAGCGCGCTGCGTTCGGGCCGGGCTCGACGGCGACCGCAACGCCAAGCCAACTGCCGCATACCCCGGTTCACCACGCCGATGCTGATGATCAGCGAGCGCCCCGCCGAGGTGGAGGAACGGGCTGTTCCAGGTCATTGGGAGGGTGACCTGATCATCGGCAAGGACGGCAGATCAGCGATCGGCACCCTGGTCGAACGAGCGTCTCGGTATGTGATGCTGCTCCACCTTCCCGACGACCATGGCGCCGAAGCAGTCCTCGACGCCCTGACCGGCACCATCACCGCCCTGCCGACCGAGCTGGCACGATCACTGACTTGGGATCAAGGCAGCGAGATGGCCCGGCACGCCGAGTTCACCATCGCCACCGACATTCCCGTCTACTTCTGCGACCCGGCCAGCCCCTGGCAGCGAGGCTCCAACGAGAACACCAACGGCCTCCTACGGCAATACTTCCCAAAAGGCACCGACCTGTCTGTTCACAGTCCCGAACACCTCACCGCAGTCGCCGACCAACTCAACCGCCGCCCACGCAAAACGCTCGGCTGGGAAACCCCAGCCGAGCGCCTGCATAAACTACTTGCGGCCTGAACCAAACGACCACGTGTTGCAACGATCCCTAGAATCCGCCATGCACGGGTCGGCCCCTCCGGTCATGCGGAAATGATGAGGTCAGCCCTGGGGCATCGATCGGTGACCGACTCGTCGGCGTCGACGCTCCCGGAACCGACACCGGCACGCCCTCCGCGGCGGCGGGCTAATTGATACCCAGCTCTCGTCCACCCACGCCGGACGCGAATTCCCGCCAGCGCCAAGGCCCGCCGGCGTCGCGAGCCAGAGGTGGGGTGTCTTCCCCCGCACCCGCGCGCAAACCGGAGAGCAAGTGCCGGAGGGCATCGACCGCGGTGAACCGCGGCGTCCAGCCCAGCTCCGCCCGCGCGCGGCCGGTGTCCAGGATCGGCAACTGCATCACCGCGTCGAACAGGTCCGGCGCCGCGGGCAGGGTCCGCGCGTGCCATCCCATGGCGAGCGCGGCGCGGACGAGGCCCGGCGGCACCGACAGCACCCGGGCACCGAACAGTTCGGCCAACCGGACGCGGTCGATCACCGGTTCCGCGGCGATATTGAACGGTCCGCGGGCGTCGGTCGCGATCGCGAGCGCATAGGCGCGACCGACGTCGTCACTGTGCACCGCCTGGAATCGCAGGCCCCGCGGAATCGGCAGGATCGGCGGGAGCCCCGGCCGGATCAGCCGATTCGGCAGCAGCGGACCGGCGAACAGCCGCCGCTGCTGGCTGGCGGTCTCCCGGCGGAAGATGAACGCCGGACGCATCCGGACCACGCGCCGCTCCGGATTCTCGGCCTCGAACCGATCCAGCAGCCTTTCCACGTAGGCCTTCTCACGGGTATACGCGGCAGGCGGCCAACCATCGGTCGGCCAGCTCTCCGGCACCGGCTCGTCGTCGTGGCACGGGGAGTAGGCGCCGACCGACGACGCGTATATCAAAGCCGGGACCTGGGCCGCGGCGACGGCACGCAGTACGCGCTCCGTGCCGCCGACATTCGCGCGCCAAGTGACCATGGGCTGATGGGTGGGCTGGAACAGCCATGCCAGATGCACCACCGCGTCGGCCCCGTGGAAGTGGGATTCCAGGTCGTCGGTTCGTACATCCGCCCGCACCCATTCGACGCCATCCCAAGACTTGTCCGGCACGCGTCGCGCGATTCCCACGATCGAGCCGACCCCGGCTTCGGCCGACAGCGTCTCCAGCAAGCTCGTTCCCACGTTTCCGGTGGCACCGACCACGACTACGCGCATATCTGCTCCTCGGCTCGGCGGCGAGATTCGTCAGCGATGTACCCAGCCTCCGAACGACGACACCCGGGCGCGCGTTCCAGCTGGATAAAGATGCAAACAGGCGGGGAGGGCGGCGCCGGTGCCGCCC